>CAZKHV010000094.1:0-1360 GCA_964552605.1 uncultured Zetaproteobacteria bacterium
GCATCTGCCCAAGCCCGATATTCCGTGTTATGGTACGCATTCCAATCGGCTATTTGTTTCGCCGACTCTAGGTTCTGGGAGGATTCATGAAAGTTTCAGATGTAATGTCACATGGCAGCTTAACCTGCAAAGCAGGTGATACCCTGCATAACGCCACAGAAAAAATGGTCATGCGTCGCTGCGGCTCATTGCCTGTCGTCGCCGATGATGATGACAGTAAATTGATTGGCATCATCACCATTCGCGATACCATGTTACCGCTCTACCCCAATTTCGGCGAATATATTCACGATGCCAAAACAGCACGTGATTTCGAAGAAATGGAAGAGCACTACAAGCCGGTCATGTGCATGAAAGTACACGAAGTGATGACACCAAATCCAATGTCTGTGCCATCCGATATGCCAGTATTAAAAGCGGCATCCTTTATGGGGCTCAAAAACCTGCGCCGTTTACCGGTAGAGGATGATGGCAAACTGATGGGCATGATCAGCATCGGTGATGTCAACCGAGGCCTATTCATTCACCACGGCTAACGCAAATGAATACCGCAAAGCAGGCTCCGAGTGATCGGGGCCTGCTTTGCTTTAACAGCACAAACTCTGGCCATTCGATGGAGTAGTAAATGAAACCATGGATTAAAATAATCACCACCTTATTCGCATTGGGCTTCGCCAACCCGGCCATGGCCGCTGGTGATCACTATATTGGTTTAGGCATGGGCGCGGTTAGCATCGGTAATGGATTAAACAATAGCAGCGCCTTTGTCGGCTACCTCAAGCTCGGTCATCATTTCAGTGAATATTTCAGCGCCGAAGTTCATATCGCAGGCAGCGGCAGCACTGGCGGTGATAACCTTATTCATCCCAAGCAGCGCATTGATTATGTAGCGCATTATATCAAGCCTCAAATTGAGTTCGCCAACAACTTTACAGCTTATGGATTATTGGGTTTTGCCGTCGTTCACGGCAGCTTCAAAACGGCAGGTGCCGCCAAACAAAGTAAAACACGCATCGGCTACGCCTATGGCTTAGGCTTAAGCTATCTGGCCACGGATGACTATTCCGTCAACATTGAAGCCACCCATATGCTCAGTAAACCGAACAACACAGCAGCCACCATCAACACCCAATACAAAGGCATTGAAGCCAACACCCTCACAGCTGCACTTCAATACCACTTTTAGAAACCGGCAACTGAACTCTTTCTCCCCGCCTGCCACGTATCATCAGATAGCCCGCGATTGCCCATCATTGTAACGTAAAGCTTCAAAACGTTACTACTGCTTAAAAAGCGCACGTCGGGTAGTACGCGCCGAATTTGATCGGCATCCAACCGGCCCATCACGCTAGAAGCACGC
>CAZKHV010000094.1:1460-5408 GCA_964552605.1 uncultured Zetaproteobacteria bacterium
CACGCTAGAAGCACGCCAGAATCACGACATTCATCCAGCATCGGCTTATAAGCCCCGTAGCCCAGTGCTTTGATCAAAAAACCTGCACCCACGATAGACAGGCGAGGTTTCTCATCAGCAAAGCTACGCGCCATGAAAGCACTAAAACGAACTCGAGTCAGATCATCCAGCGCTGTGACGTTTGATACAACGCCCCCCATCACAAAACGACTTTGCATGGCAGTTTCATAAGTAAATGACGGGTGTTGCCGCATGCCAACCACAGGCGTTTTACATGCAGCCTACGTGGGGACGTTCTTCACGTGTGCTGCAATCGATCTTCTATCACGCATCACCCCAATACCATTGACGTAATATTTTCAACTCCAGCGAGTCCGGCAGGCTCTCCAGCCATTCGTACAGCTCTTGTTGCTGAACTGCCGGAGTCCACAACTGCTGTTTCTTTTTTTCAGGGTCAAAGCAGCGCACCACGGCTAAACCATCTTCCGCCTGCAACATGGATTGAAAGAGCATCTGTTGCGGTGCTGGCATGGTAAATTCAATGATTAGGGTTTGATGGTCAGGCTGCAAGGGCGTGAGTGGAGCACCGTCTGAAATATCGGACATTATTTGTTGCGACGTTTGTTGCGTTCAATTTTCAGCCAGCGTACAACATTGGCATTATGCTCTGCCAATGTTGTGGCAAACTGATGCCCGCCCGTACCATCGGCGACAAAAAACAAATACGCAACATCAGCCGGAGCAGCGGCCGCGCGCAGCGAAGCCTCACCCGGATTACCAATTGGTGTCGGTGGCAGGCCACGGTTGGTATACGTATTCCACGGCGTATTCGTTCTCAAATCCTTTTTACGGATATTACCTGAAAAATGGCCATCGCGTTTCCACATGCCATAAATCACCGTCGGATCCATCTGCAACGGCATGCCCTTTTGCAAGCGATTACGAATCACCGCAGCCACCCATGGCCGCTCTTTTGCCAACCGCGTTTCCTTCTCAATGATCGAAGCCATGATGCGCAAACGCTGCTGCTCATGCACATCTGCACTAAGTTCAGCCATAATTTTTGCCTGTGCCTGCAACATCGAATTCAACATACGTTTGATCTGAATCGGTTTATTGTACTGGTAGGTTTCCGGCAATAAGCGCCCTTCATCCTGCGTCGGCAATAGCATTTTCAATGCCCGTTGCCAGTTCACCACATCGCTTGCAGTCCTCTCGGCCAGCAAGTTCAACACTTCATCGGTGCGCAAGCCTTCCGGCACCGTTACCTTAAAGCGCATCACATCACCGCGCTGCAAACGATCAATGATTTGATTCATGGTGGCCGGTTTTTCAAAAGCATACAATCCGCTACGCAGCCCGTTACCCACCCCTTCATAGCGCACCAGCAAACGAAACAAGTATTGCGATGCAATCACATCCTGCTGCTGCAATAATTGTGCAATTTTTATAGTCGAGGAGCCATGCGGAATCATGATTTGCACCGCTTGGGACGGCGCATGTGGCGATTCAATCTGTACATACAACCAGCCGGATACCAACACAGCCACAGACAGCATTGCAGCCGATAGCCAAAGCACTACTTTTTTCATAAACGAACCCCTTCTTCCCCACCCAAGCCATCAAGCAACAACTCAATCGCGGCATGCTGCACGGCCATCGGCACGGAACGCTGTACGCGATCTATATCTGCAACCGGCTGCAAAAACACCGCACTATTACTCACCAGCATCGCCTCACAATCATCCAGCCAATGCAGAGGACAGGCCGTTTCGATCAGCATGTCTTTACGCAGTAAACAAGCACGCACCCGCCCCGGCAACACACCGGCATCAGTCGGTGGCGTAAACCAGTCTCCCTGCCGATAAATCAATACATTCGCCGTCGCCGTCGCCAGCAGGTTTCCGCCTTGCTCAAACAACACCTGCGCATCATCAGCGCCATGCAACACACGCAGCGTTTCAGCATAATCCGCGCTAAATTTAGCGGTCTTTTTCTTAATCGGGAATGGCCAGTGTTGCAGCCTCAACGAAACGGGAGAGAGATTCGTTTGATAGGGCTTGCATTGAATCTGAATGCGTGGGCTATCGGAGCGATTCAACAAGCCCCATTCCGCCAGACCACCACTCAGCGTCAATCGCACCAAACAATCTGTCGCCAATTTTGCAGATTCAGCCAAACAGGCTGAGCGCACCTCGGCTTCACTATTCTCAGGTAAGGATACCGCAAACTCAGCCAAGCCCGAGATCAGCCGCAACCAATGCCCCGGCCAATCAAAGATAAGCCCGTCAATGACACGAAACGTCTCAAAACACGATTCGCCATAAGCCAAACCCCGATCCATTGTTTTCACTGTTGTTATTTGCACTCTCGTATCCCCATCATTGCCTCCCCACCCTCGAATCATTCCGGTGTTCATGGTAGAAGCCGCCCCATGAGCGATTTATACCTTGAGGCCATCGAACAAGCACGCGTCTATGACGTGGCGGTTGAAACACCCTTGCAATTGGCTCCCAAACTGTCCGCCCGACTGCATAATGAAGTATTATTCAAACGCGAAGACATGCAACCGGTATTTTCCTTCAAATTGCGTGGTGCATACAACAAGATTGTGCAATTAAGTGCGGCCGAACGTAAGCGTGGTGTTATCTGTGCTTCTGCTGGCAATCATGCCCAGGGTGTTGCCCTGTCCAGCCATAAACTGGGTATTGAGGCGACCATCGTGATGCCGCGCACCACCCCTGAAATCAAAGTCAAAGCCGTCGAACACCTGGGAGGCCAGGTTATCCTGTTTGGCGACAGCTATTCCGATGCCAGCGCCCATGCCGATGAATTATGCAGGCAGAACGGCAAGGTATTCATCCACCCCTACGATGATCCACAGGTCATTGCCGGCCAAGGTACGATTGCAGAAGAAATCCTACGCCAACTGCCTACATCCAAACTCGATGTGGTATTTGTACCCATCGGTGGCGGCGGACTGATTGCGGGTATGGCTGTTTGGCTCAAAACACATTCGCCGGAGACCAAAATCATCGGCGTTGAACCGCTTGATTCTGCGGCCATGTTTGAGTCAATCAAAGCAGGGACACGCATCACCCTCGATCAAGTTGGTATTTTTGCCGATGGCGTGGCCGTCAAACAGGTCGGCAAACACACCTTTGATCTGGTGCGCCGTTACGTCGATGATATTCTGCTGGTCGATACCGATGAAATCTGTGCCGCCATTAAAGATATTTACGAAGACAATCGTAGCATCGTCGAGCCCGCCGGTGCACTGGCTGTAGCTGGCCTTAAAAAGTATGTGCAAACCACTGGGGCGCGTGGTCAGGTGCTGGCCGCCATCAACAGCGGCGCCAATATGAATTTTGACCGCATGCGCCATGTCTCCGAACGCACCGAAATGGGTGAGGGTCGAGAAGCCTTGTTTGCAGTGACCATCCCCGAACGACCCGGCTCATTCCTGAATTTCTGCCGCATTATTGGTGATCGCAATGTCACCGAATTCAATTATCGCATGTCGAGCCGAACAGAGGCGCATGTCTTTGTTGGCATCAGCATTGCAGAACACAAGGAATCGGTAGCTATTCATCAATCGCTGGAATCGGCTCAACTAGCGACGTTAAACCTGCATGATAACGAACTCTCCAAGCTACATATCAGACACATGGTCGGTGGCCACTGCGCACTCGTGGAGGATGAAGTCCTCTACCGCTTTGAATTTCCAGAACGCCCCGGTGCCCTGCTCGAATTCCTGACCCGCGCCCATGGCCGCTGGAATATCTCATTGTTCCACTATCGCAACCATGCCGCAGCTTTTGGGCGTGTACTGGCAGGCATTGAAGTGCCGCCTACAGAGCGCCTGGAATTTGAAGCCTATCTCGATGCGCTCGGTTATCCTTATGTGGATGAAACCAACAATCCAGCCTATCAACTGTTTCTGAAATA
>CAZKHV010000095.1:0-5404 GCA_964552605.1 uncultured Zetaproteobacteria bacterium
GCCTGCGGTGATGGCTGTTTGCAGTGCTGCATCCATGCCTGTTTCTTTGAGTGCGCTGCTGCAATCACGAAATGCTCCAACGCCAGGTAACACAATGCGGTCGTAGTTTTTTAATGCATCGGCATCGCTAACCAGGTCAACTGCTCCACCGGCTTTTTCCAGTGCTTTGGCAACCGAATGCAGATTGCCCATGCCGTAATTGATCAGTGCGATTTTTGTCATGTGCTTATGTTTCCTGTGTTGGCAACGGAGTTATAGTCTGATGTGGAGGCTTAAAGTGCGCCCTTGGTTGATGGAATGCCGGACTGACGGGGATCATTTTCTACCGCCATGCGCAGGGCGCGACCGAATGCCTTGAATACTGTTTCGATGATGTGGTGGTTGTTTTTACCACGCAAGGAATCGATATGCAGGCTGATGCGGGCATGGTTGGCAACCGCCTGAAAAAACTCTTTGAACAGATCGACATCAAAGCTGCCAACCATTTCCTTGGGAAAGTTCACATGGTATTCCAGATCCGGGCGACCGGAGAAATCGAGCACGACACGCGATAAAGCTTCATCCAGAGGCACATAAGCATGGCCATAACGCACGATACCTTTTTTATCGCCAATGGCTTCTCGCAGAGTCTCACCCAGACAAATACCGATATCTTCAACCGTGTGGTGGGCATCAATAGCCAAATCACCTTTGGCCTTGAGATGCAAATCAATCAGGCCATGGCGGGCAATTTGTTCGAGCATGTGATCGAGAAAGGGGATGCCGGAGCTTAATTCGGCGACACCCGTACCATCGAGATTGATCGATAAACTGATTTGCGTTTCTTTGGTGTTGCGTTCAATGCTTGCGTGTCGAGTCATGCGGGAATCCCCTTGAGAATATCATCCATTGCGGCCAAAACCGCATCGTTTTCTGTTGCACTGCCAATCGTGATGCGCAAGCAGTTGGCAAGCAAGCCGCCAGCGCCGTGCATATTTTTAATCAGAATGCCGCGTGTTTTAAGTTGCTCGAAGATAGCATTGGCATCGGCCACACGAATGAGGATGAAATTGGCTTGCGACGGGAATGTTTCCACCCCCTCACGTTGCTGCAGTGCGATGAGCATACGTTCGCGCTCTGATCGGATGGTTGCAGCTTGCATTTCAACATGATCAAAATGATCCAGTAAAAAGTTGGCAGCCGCTTGTGTGAGCGCATTGATATTGTACGGCATGCGTACTTTATTGAGTTGGGCGATGTTATCCGCTTCGCCGATTAAATAACCCAATCGCAAACCTGCCCAGCCGAGCTTGGAAAAAGTGCGTAGAATCATCACATTGGAAGCCAATAGATGGGTATGGTTGCGTTCGGAAAATGGGCTGTATGCTTCATCAATGACCAATAAACCATCAAAGCCTTTGGCGATTCGTTCGATGGATTCTTCCGACCACAAGTTGCCGGTCGGATTGTTGGGGCATGCCAAAAATGCAATTTCCGCATTTTCGCGTGCACAGACCTGCAGGAATTGATCGGCATTGAGGCTGAAATCCTTGGCCAGAGGAGCACTGGCGACAGGGCGCTTGAACCAGCGTGAAATTAAATCGTACATCACAAAGGTGGGGGTGGGCACAACGCAGGTGCCGGGATTGATGGCCATGATAATCATTTGAATGATTTCATCGGAGCCATTGCCGAGCAGGATCTGATCGGCATGAACGCCTGCATGATCGGCGATTTTGCTTCGCAATCCAGCCATGTCGGCATCGGGGTAACGGTTGATCGGCACCGAACTCAGGCATTCTGCCCAAGCAGCTTGCAAGGGTTCGGGCATGGGGAACGGGTTTTCCATGGCATCGAGTTTGATCAGACCGGAACTGTCCGGCACGTGATAGGCCGATAAGGCTTTAATGTCGTTTCGAATCATAATTTATTCACGATGATTCGTTCAGACGCAATTCGAGCGTCAGGGCATGAGCCTGCAAACCTTCGCGGTGGGCGAGGTGGGCGGCGGCGGGGCCAATCTTTTTAACGGCATCACGGGTAGCGCGAATAATGCTGCTGCGCTTCTGGAAATCGTACACACCCAAAGGTGACGAGAATCGCGCTGTACGATTGGTAGGCAATACATGGTTCGGACCTGCGATATAATCGCCCAATGCTTCGGGCACAAAATGACCGATAAAGATGGCTCCGGCATGGCGTATCTTGGGCAGCATGGTATCGGGATCTTCGAGTGCGAGTTCCAGGTGTTCCGGCGCAATGATGTTGACCACATCAGCGGCTTCATCCCAATCCTGCACATGAATCAAGGCGCCATGGGTTTCAACCGAGGCGCGTGCAATGGCTGCGCGTGGCAATACAGCCAAATGTGCTTCAATAGCATCGGCGACTTGTGTTAATAGATGTTTGTCGGTGGAAATAAGAATGCTTTGAGCTGCTTCATCGTGTTCAGCCTGTGATAAAAAGTCTGCGGCAATCCAGGCAGGGTTACCACCATCACAGACGATGACGATTTCGGATGGGCCTGCAATCATATCAATGCCGCAGGTGCCGAACACCTGGCGCTTGGCGGCAGCTACGTATTTATTGCCGGGGCCGACAATTTTATCCACCGCAGGGATGGTTTCCGTACCATAAGCTAGTGCCGCAACTGCTTGTGCGCCACCAACGGCAAAACCGCGCTGTACTCCGGAGACATAAGCTGCAGCCAGTACCAGATCATTGGTTTCACCACCCGGTGTGGGCACAACCATGACCACTTCATCAACGCCTGCGACTTCAGCCGGTACGGCATTCATCAATACTGATGACGGGTAGGCAGCTTTGCCACCGGGTACATACAGGCCAACTCGATCCAGCGGGGTGACTTTTTGGCCGAGGGTCATGCCGACATCATCGGTAAACTGCCAATCTTTTTGCATCTGATATTCGTGGTAGGTGCGGATGCGATTGGCGGCCAATTGCAGCGCTTCGCGATCCATGTCCGATACCGCATTCCATGCTTGCTGCATGCGCTCACGGCTGATTTCAATGCTATCGCCATCACAAGCCCAACCATCAAAGCGTTCGGTGTAATCACATAAGGCGGCATTGCCGCGTTTTTTGACATCGGCCAAGATACCGGCCACTAGGCCTTGCACATCATCACCTGTATCGGCTTCGCGACACAGCAAGGCATCGAGTTGCTGGGCAAATGCGCTATCTTGGGAGTCCAGTTTGAGGATCTTACTCATGGTCATTTACCTTGCCTTTTAGGACGCATCCGACTGATCAACAGCCTGACGCAATGATGTGATGATCGATTGAACCTTGTTTTTGCTGGTGGCGAAGCTGGCCGGGTTAACGATTAAACGACTGGAAATATGACATAAGGTTGTTTCTTCAATCAAGCCGTTGGCTTTTAAAGTGCCACCGGTTTCGACCAGATCGACAATGCGCTCGGCCATGCCAACCAGAGGAGCCAATTCCATCGAGCCGTAGAGATGAATGATTTCCGCCTGTACACCCTGAGTGAGGAAATATTCGGATGCCAGCTTGTCGTATTTGGTGGCCACACGAATATGACTACCGCGCTCGGGCAGGCCTGCCTCAACGAGCGCTTTCGGGCCGCACACGCACAAGCGGCAACGGCCAATTTTGAGATCGAGTGGTTCGTACACATGTGGACGATATTCAAGCAGGGAGTCGCGGCCAGCAATGCCGAGATCAGCAGCACCCTGTTCCACATAGGTGCAGACATCAGCGGCACGGATAATGAGGAAACGAATGCGTTCGCCGAGGAAATCACCATCGACCATCAATTTTCGGGTGGTTTGTACATTTTCAGCAGGCTTTAAGCCGGCCGCCTGCAATAACGGTAGCGTTTGCTCCAGAATGCGACCTTTTGACAAGGCGATGGTTAAAACCCTGGAGCCATCTGCTTTGGAATCAGCCAGTTTAGAATCAACCCGTTTAGAGTCAGTCGGTTTGCAATCAACCATTCTGTTGTACTCCTTTCATCCAGTTTTCGCTGGCACTGTGGCGCTCAATACGGGCTCCAAGCTTGCTTAATTTTTCTTCGATGCGTTCATAACCCCGATCAATATGATACACCCGCGAAATGACCGTTTCGCCTTCTGCTGCCAAGCCAGCCAGCACCAATGAAGCCGAAGCGCGCAGGTCTGTGGCCATGACAGGGGCGGCTGAGAGTCGTTCGCAGCCAGTCACCAGTGCGGTATTACCATCGAGGCGAATATCCGCGCCCATGCGTGCCAGCTCCTGCACATGCATGAAACGGTTTTCAAAAATAGTTTCTTTAACCACGCTGGTGCCTTTCGCCAAGGTCATCAAGGCCATGAACTGGGCTTGCAAATCGGTGGGGAAGCCGGGGTGTGGCAGGGTGTGAATATCTACCGATTTCAATCGCTCCGGTGCCTTGCAGCGAATGAAATCATCACCGGTTTCAACCAGTCCGCCAGCTTCTCTGATGCGGGCCAAAAAAGCTTCCAGCATGGCCGGCTCAGTATCGGTGACGGTCACATCACCACCGGTAATCAGGCCTGCAGCGAGATAGGTGGCGGTTTCGATGCGGTCGGCAATGGTGGTCATTTCACCACCATCCAGGCGATCAACGCCTTCAATCACAATGCGATTATTGCCCTCGCCTTCGATCTTGGCACCGAGCGCACGCAACGATTCCGCCAAGTTCACAATCTCAGGCTCACGCGCGGCGTTATCCAATATTGTTACACCGACTGCCAGCACTGCTGCCATCATCAGGTTTTCCGTACCGGTCACGGTGACTTGATCAAAGACAATATGCGCGCCGCGCAAACGGCCATTGACGGTGGCTACAATGTCACCTTGTTCGACTTCAATGCTTGCACCCATGGCTTCCAGACCTTTCAAATGCATGTCGATCGGGCGCGCTCCAATGGCGCAGCCACCGGGCAGGCTGACTTTGGCATGTCCGAATCGAGCCAGCAACGGCCCCAATACCAAGGACGATGCCCGCATGGTTTTTACCAGTTCATACGGTGCTTCGGATTTGTTGGCCGGACGTGTATCGACATGCAAACAATGTTGATCGTCATAGGTAACATCCGCACCCTGCCATGCCAATAGTGTCATCATGGTGGAGATGTCACGCAGATGAGGGATGCGTCGATAGACTACCGGGCCATCGACCAGAATGGCCGCAGCCAGTAGTGGTAGCGCCGCATTTTTTGCGCCGCTGGCTTCAACGCTGCCGGAAAGCGCCACTCCGCCTTGAATAATGATTTTGTCCATGAATACCTGCCGTTTAATAGATGGGCAAGACTAACGGCACAAAGCTGGCCAAACAATGCCTGTGAATATTATTAATCGCTATGGGCTGGTGGCTTGGAGCGCGGGGCTGATGAAGACGTTTGCAGTGCTAATTTATTGCTGATAAGGGCATAAAATA
>CAZKHV010000096.1:0-5319 GCA_964552605.1 uncultured Zetaproteobacteria bacterium
GGCAGGAGTTGGAAAACATGAACCGGCAACTCAGCCGCCTGCTTGACGATGGTCAGACAGGGTTGAGCAGAGAAGCAAGCCATTGGGCTCCCCGGGTCGATATTCGGGAGACGGATGATGCGCTGCTGGTGCAGGCTGAATTGCCAGGTATGGAAAAAAAAGATGTTCATCTCGAACTCAAAGGTGGCGTGTTAACGCTGTCCGGTGAACGGCGTTACGAAAAAGATGTCAATGAAGAAAATGTACATCGTGTGGAACGCTCTTATGGCCGTTTTTCACGCAGCTTTAGTTTGCCTACCAACATAGATACGAGCAAGGTGAATGCGGCGATGAATCACGGTGTACTGGAAGTCCGCTTGCCCAAGCGGGAAAGCGCTAAACCCAAGGCCATTGCGATTCATTAATAAGTGGAAGACGAACGGGGCCAGTTGGCTCCGTTCATGTCTGAATCATCTGAATTTATTGATGTTCGGAGGCTGTGATGACACACAGAGAAGCACATAAACAGCGTAATGCCTTGCATACGGTAATGATTCTCGCCGCGATGTTCGCTCTGATCCTGATGTTGGGCTATAATCTGTTTGGGATGATGGTAACGATGATAATGTTGATGTTCTCTGCTGTGCTGGTGATGTTATTGCCACAGGCATCACCATGGTTGAGCTTGCATTTGCAGCGGGCGCAAGCGATTGATTACCGGCAGGCTCCGGCATTGTATGATCTGGTTACGGCTTTGAGTCGGCGTGCCGGCTTAGCGTATCTGCCTGAGTTGTACTTGATTCCATCCAATGGCTTGAATGCCTTTGCCATGCAGGAGCGGGGAAAACCTCTGATTGCACTGACTAGCGCCATGCTCAACAGCATGCCAAGGCGTGAGTTGGCAGCTGTCATGGCACATGAAATAGGCCATATTCGTAATGCTGATCTCTATGTGATGATGCTGGCCGATTTCTTTAACCGGGTAACTACGGCGTTATCGCAGGCTGGCATCGTATTGATCGTGATTCTATTGCCGTTTGGGCTGCTTGGTGACTGGTCCTTATCTATCTGGATCGTATTATTGCTGCTGCTGGCTCCCTTTGCATCGACATTATTGCAGCGGGCCTTATCACGTACGCGTGAGTTTGATGCGGATATCGAGGCGGCTAGCCTGACGGCCGATCCATTGGCGCTGGCCAGTGCTTTGCAGCGCATTGAATTGTGCAGTCAGCCATGGTGGCGGCAGTGGTGGCCGGGTTACAGGCAAGATCAAACATCATTATGGCGTACCCACCCGCTAACGACTGAACGCATTGAGCGTTTACAGCAGATGGCGCAGGATTACAGGATGTCTGATCCAACTGTGAGCATGGCCGTGGGATGATGCAAACTGCCTTTTTGGAGCCCGACAGGGTTACCTCAGCTCACGATCCCGTCAGGCTATGGTGATGGATCGCGATCATTCTCCATCTATCGGGTTGGCTCTGGGCAGTGGTTCGGCGCGTGGCTGGTCGCATATTGGGGTCATTCGAGCCTTGTCTGAGCTGGGCATTCGTCCGAATATTGTGTGTGGTAGTTCAATCGGTGCATTGGTCGGAGCTGCGCTGGCCTGCGGGCGCATCGATGCGCTGGAGCATTGGCTGAGTACATTGAGCGTGCGGGATATACTTAAATTACTGGATGTATCGTTGCTTGGCGGTGGCTTGATTCAGGGCAACAAGCTGGCTCAGGCCTGTTGTGCCTTTGTTGATGATGTGGACATTGAAACGCTGCAGCCCTGTTTTGGCGCGGTAGCGACAGATTTGCAGACCGGGCGCGAAGAATGGTTTCGTCGGGGGCATTTACTCGATGCTGTGCGTGCATCAATGGCATTGCCGGGGCTGTTTCCACCCTTTGAGTATCAAGGGCGCTGGTTGGTGGATGGAGGTCTGGTCAATCCGGTGCCGGTATCGATGTGTAGAGCAATGGGCGCGGAGTTGGTGATTGCGGTCAATCTGAATAGTGAGTTAACCGGCAATAGAGTGCGTATGAAAAGTCGGGAAACGAGGCTGGCTTTCGGGTTGCTGGAAAATGAATTGATTCAGAAACTGGTGCATACACTGGAGCCGGTAAAAGAACGTGTTGAGTCGATATTGCCGCTCAATAAGGCGGAACACCCGCTGCCGGGCATGTTTGAAAGCATGAGCAATGCAATTGATATTATGCAGGATCGTATTACCAAAAGCCGTTTGGTCGGTGATCCACCGGATATATTGATCAGTCCGCATCTGGCACATATGGGTTTGCTGGAGTTTGATCGTTCATCGGAGGCGATCAAAGAAGGTGAGATGGCTGTGAAACGGGCCGTCGATGCCGGTGCATTTACGATGCTTGTCTGAAAGGGAGCTGATGCACGATAGCGATCAGGTAGAAGATGTTTTTGCTGAGCTGAGCCTATGTTGAATGCAAATATCGGCTTTTGGGGTGTATGTTGATTCTTGCAGCATGTAGTGTTCGTTGATGTTTACTGGAATTATACAGGATGTGGGCTCAATCGAGCATATTCAATCCGAAGCTGAACAGACTCATATTGTATTTCATACTGCCCTCGATAGCAGTGGCTGGAAGCTGGGTGACTCGGTGGCCTGCAACGGTTGCTGTTTGACGATTACTGATTTTCCGTCCGAGAGCAGCTTTGCGGCAACTTTATCCGTGGAGACCTTATCGCTGACCGTGTTTTCGGATGCTTTGGAAGGTGATGCAATCAATCTGGAACCGGCCTTGTGCATGGGTGATGCGCTCGGTGGGCACATGGTGACAGGCCATGTGGATGGTGTGGCGAGGCTTAAATCGGTGCAGGCGATTGGTGAACATCGTGAATTATGCTTTGAATTGGCCGATGCGTTGGCGCGCTATGTGGTGGTCAAAGGATCGGTTACGATCAATGGTGTTAGTCTGACGGTGAATACGGTGGGTAGGAATAAGAGTGGGCTGGGTCGGAGTGAAAAGAGTAGGAATAACTTTACCGTGAACTTAATTCCTCATACCTTGTCGCACACTAATTTAGGCGCTCTGCAAGCAGGGCAGTACGTGAATATCGAAACCGATATGTATGGCCGCTATGTTGAGCGGTTGATGCAATTCCCGATGGAGAAACAATGACTTTGGCAACTACTGACGAGCTGATTGACGAGCTGCGTGCTGGGCGCATGATTATTCTGGCCGATGATGAAGACCGTGAAAATGAAGGCGATCTGATTATGGCGGCAGAATGGGTGACACCGGAAGCGGTTAATTTTATGGCAACCCATGGCCGTGGCCTGATTTGTCTGGCCATGACACAGGAACACACCGATCAATTGCAATTGCCCTTGATGGTGGCCAATACCAATGCCAAGTTTAAAACCAATTTCACTATTTCGATTGAAGCGGCGGAAGGGGTGACAACGGGTATTTCAGCCTACGATCGGGCGCATACTATTCGTACCGCGATTCAGACCGATGCGCAGCCTGTGGATATTCACACTCCGGGTCATATCTTTCCTCTGGTTGGACGTGATGGTGGTTTATTGGTGCGCGCAGGGCATACCGAAGCAAGTATTGATTTGGCGCGTTTGGCGGGATTGAAACCAGCCGGTGTGATTTGCGAGATCATGAACGATGATGGTTCGATGGCACGCATGCCGGAATTGAAAGTGTTCGCCAAAAAACATGGTTTGAAGGTGGGCTCAATTGCCGATGTGATCAGTCATCGCTTGAAACACGATTCGTTGGTCAAACGCGAAGTGGAAGTGCGTATGCCGACGGAGTTCGGTGATTTTCGTTTGATCGGATACACCAATGCCATTGATGAGGCCGAACACGTGGCTTTGGTGATGGGTAAACCGGATGCCGAGCGCTCTTGTCTGGTGCGGGTACATTCCGAATGTTTGACTGGTGATGTATTCACTTCACGGCGTTGTGATTGCGGTTCGCAATTGCATGCAGCCATGCGTCAGGTGGCGGAAGCCGGTGAAGGGGTGGTGCTGTATTTGCGTCAGGAAGGGCGCGGTATCGGACTGCTTAATAAATTGCGTGCTTATGAATTGCAGGATGTCGGGCACGATACGGTTGAAGCGAATAAGAAGCTGGGCTTTAAAGCGGATTTGCGTGATTATGGCATTGGCGCGCAGATTCTGCGTGATTTGGGTTTGCGCCGTTTACGACTGCTCACGAACAACCCCAAGAAAATTATTGCGCTCGATGGTTACGGTCTGGAAGTGAGCGAACGTGTGCAGCTGGAAGTTGGCGAACATGAAGATAATATTGCTTATTTAACCACGAAACGCGATAAAATGGGTCATCTATTGACCATGAAAGGTGATCAATCATGAGTTTGGATGCGCCTCATTTGGCAGGCAACGTGGATGCCTCGGGTTTAAGCGTTGGTATTGTGGTGAGTCGCTTTAATGCTGATATCACCGAAAGTCTGTTGGCCGGCGCGGTGTCGGCTTTAAACGAACATGGCTGTAGCGATGCGCAGATGACGATTGTGCATGTGCCGGGTGCCTTTGAGATTGGCACGATTGCAAGCAAGATGGCCAATAGCGGTCGTTTTGATGCGATTGTTTGTTTAGGCTGTGTGATTCGTGGTGATACGGCACATTTTGATTATGTTTGCCAGGGTGCAATGGATGCGATTGGTAACGTAGCACAGCGTGGTGATGTCGGTGTGGGCAATGGGGTGTTGACGGTGGATTCCCATGCTCAGGCACTCGAGCGCATCGGTGGTGCACACGGACACAAAGGCGAAGAGGCTGCACTAACTGCTGTTGAAGTAGTTCGTCAGTTGCAACGGATAGATAAAGGCTTGGAGGCTTAATGGCAAATCGGCACATGGCGCGCGAATCGGCGCTGGAAACATTATATGCATGGGGCACTGCGGAGCAAGATGGTGGTATGATTCCCGATCTGATTGCTAGCCGCTTGCAGCATGAGGAGCGTGATGATCAGGATGAAAACTATCTGCGTGAAGTGGTATATGGTGTCATCGATCATGTCAGCGATCTCGATACAATCATTAAAACAGCTGTGCGCGGTAGAAGTCTGCGTTCGGTGGCTCAAATTGAAATCAATGTGATTCGTATGAGCGTATGGGAAATGCAAAATCGACTGGAAATTCCGTATCGTGTGATTATCAACGAAGCTCTGGAATTGACTCGGGCTTATGCTGGTGAACCACCACGTGGTTTTATCAATGGAGTATTGGATAATCTCGCCAAACAATTGCGTCCGAATGAAGTGAAAAAGAAATAAAGCGGCTTCTGGGAAATATAGAGCTTTGACAGCTTTATAATAAATAAAAAACGGCAGCCATTGGGC
>CAZKHV010000097.1:0-5312 GCA_964552605.1 uncultured Zetaproteobacteria bacterium
GCCTGTTGCTGCACCTGTTCGATTGCACTCGTCGCCAAAGATAAATGCATGGTTGCTTCTTCCAGCTGTTGGGCTGTATCAACCAACAGCTGTTCCAGTTTTTGCTGACGTTTACCGTTACGATACCAAATGAACCACAAGCAAAATACACCGATGATCAATGTCACATCAATGATCAAACCCAGCCATTCATTAAGAAATGGTGTCAACACAGATCCTTCCATGCCTAGAGGCTAGCCCAGGCCCATCAGAGAGCGCAAACGAATCACCATTTGCGAATGCAATTGCGACACCCGTGATTCCGTCAAACCCAGGATAAGAGCAATTTCTTTCATGGTCAGTTCTTCATAATAGTACAGTGTAATCAACACATTCTCGCGTTTTGGCAAAGCATGAATCGCTGTCGCCAACTGACCGACAAACTCCAGCATCGTATTTTGAGATTCTGGTGTAAGTAACGGATCGGCCTCTAGCGTTTCCAGCACGCTGAACTCATCACCATCGTTATTATTCACCGGCACATCATCAAAATGAATCACCGACATGTAACGCACCTGATTCAAACGCTCACGATAGTCACGCAAGGCAACACCCAGATGGTCGGCAATCTCCTGCTCGTCAGCTGGACGACCATAACGCTGCTCCAGCTCCATAAATGCAGCCTGCATTTCTTTGGCATGATCCCTAAGCCCGCGCGGCATCCAATCGTAGGCACGCAGATAATCTATCATCGAACCGCGTACCCGATACGACACAAAGGTTTTAAACTGCACTTCACGGCTATGGTCAAAGCGCTGTGCGCCATCGAGCAGACCCAGCACACCGGCATTGATCAAATCATCCATTTCAATCGAATCCGGTGTACGCCGCATCAACTGATCGGCGTGATAACGCACCAGCGGCAGATATTCTTCCAGCAATTCATCCGGTGTCGGCCGCGTGACATATTGGGGCGCGGCATTCATCTATTTCTATCCGTATGTTCGGCATGGCGATCGGGCTGATGATCGGAATACTGATTGGAATGCTGCTGGGATTTGGACGGTAACAATTGATTCAACCAGGCCAGCATGATTCCCATCCATGCGCCGGCGGAAGTCAGGATAAAGATGCGGAACAAGGCTTCATTAATCGCAATATTCTGAATCAGACAAATTGCACTGCCAAACAACAAGCCCGTCAACGCGCCGGATACACAGGCATGAGTCGGTTTCATGATGAAACACCCTGCGCTTGCAATGAACCTGCAGTCACTGCGACAACATCATCCTCATCATCAAGACCGGCCGACAAGGTATGCTCCCAGAAGAACTGCAAACCACCGGAGCGCGACGCATCACGTGGACGATTCAAAATATGATCGAACAAACGATCCAAGTGTGGCCGCAAAGCTGGATCATTATCGTTCAATAAACGCTGTTGCTGAATAGCCTTGCGGGCAGATGGGTGCTGCGGCACATGGCCAACATAATCCAAATACACATCCAGATAACGATCCGTCACAGAAAGCAGGCGCTTGAACGTAATATGGCCATCGATTTCATCCGTCTGGTTGATCAGCACCATAAACCGACGCACCCCACGTTGCTGTGATAATACTTTAATCAGCGCATAAGCATCGGTCAGCGAAGTTGGATCGGGTGTTAACACCACCAGCGCGCTCTCAGCGGCTGAAGCGAAATAAAGTACATTGTCACCAATACCGGCAGCAGTATCGATGAGAATTAAATCGTAGTGCTCGCCCGCTTCACGCAAACTATCCAGAATCGTTTGCTGTTCGGACACATTCAAATTGGTCAGCTCATACAAACCGCTGCCGCCGGGCAACACATCAAAGCCCTGTGGACAATGCACAATCAAATCGCGCAAGGGTGCAGTGCCGGTGAGCAGGTTACGCATGGTCGCATTCGATTGAATGCCCAACATCACATCGACATTGGCCAAGCCTAAATCGGCATCAATCAACAACACCCGTTGCCCGGCTTTGGCGGCATGGGCTGCCAAATGCACCGACATAAAGGTTTTACCGACACCACCCTTTCCGCTACTGATCGAGATCACACGAGGGGAAATAATTCGCCGTGCATTTGTTTGTTCGTTCAATTCATCCTCATTCGGTTGATTCACTGCGGCATCACTCATAACCTTGTTTCCCGGTATTGTTTACTAAGCAAGGTCGTCAAAGCAGCCGCATTCAGCCAGCCCATTTGTTCAGGCACTTCAGGACCAAAACTGCAATAACTCATCGGCAAGGATGAAGCCATCGACCAATTGACGATTTTGCCGGGCTTCTGTGTTTCATCCAGCTTGGAAAATGCAATATCCGTCATATTCACTGTCATTTCCGGCCGGACTGCGTGTTGAAGTTGCTGCATGCCATCCTCCTCATCCATATTGGCCGGGAGCATCAAAAAACGTCGTTGTGATACATCCTCCGGCAAAGCATGGAAGATAGCGTTCCAAATAGCCGCTTGCCGTTTCAAGTTTGCATCACGCTGAGGACTCCAGCCTTCAGTATCTATTAGCAGGAGTTGTGCCGTTTGTAGCTGCGCCATGATTTGATCCACATCGGCAGCTTTTTTGATGGAATGAAATGGAATGCCAAGCGTGTTCGCGTAAGCTCTGAGCGAATCCAAGCCCCCCATACGCTCTGTATCGGTAGACAACAGAGCCACACGCACCCCTTTCATACTGTAATGCGCCGCAAGCTTGGCCACTAATGTGCTTTTGCCGCTGCCCGATGGGCCGGAAAACAATAACGCATTACGCTCTTTAATCGGCGTAACACGATTCGCCCATTGAATGCTTTTACTACCCAGTGGATTTTTTTGACTAAAGTCCGCGGCCATGTCAAAGGCATGACTGGCCGACACACCCAGTTTAACTAAATGATCAAAGGCCTGTTGCTCCGCGCTATTGACCAGAGCTTGGCGTAAATTATCGGCTCCACTATGCCCCAGACCTTCAACAATACGTTCAAGCCGCTGCAATGCTGCATCGGTATTTTTCGATGGCTGTACTGATACAGGCGACGTTAACTGTTTCTTCTCATGCTTTTTCTGCGGTAGCTTCTCCTGATGCTTCTCCCAGCGCGATGCCGACACAGCCCTCTGTTTGTTTTCGTTTGTGGCAACAGATGTATCAACCGGCTGTGGCCGGGCTGTCTGATCCATGCTGTTATGATCAAGTGCCGCATGCACATGCCAAATCATGTCACCGGCTTCATCACACACCTTCTGACGATCCAGAATCAATGCCTCTGGTCCCATTTCCTGCCGGACTTTAGCCAGAGCTTCGTGCAAATGAGGAGCTGCAAATATTTTAATTCGCATCGTACAAGCTCACTTTAGCTAAGGACTGCACATCGGTTTGCGGTGGAATCTCCACAATCGATAAGACCACGATACGCGTCATCACCTTGCGCAACGACAACGACAACGGGCCACGCAACTGCGGCGTGGTCAACAAGACAGGCATATCCATATCATGCTGGCTCGACACCTCATTCAAACGCGATATAAAACGCTGCCATTCCCCCATGTCCAGAGGCAATGACCAACCCGGCTGTTGATTCAAGCGATCCATCATACGCTGCTCCAATTCACCATCCAACATAAACACCGCCAACTCACCCTGCGGATTAAGGTAACGCTGTGTAATGGTGCGACCCAAACGCTCCCTGACCTTTTCCACCAAATCATCAATGCTCAACTGAAGACCGGCATGATCCGACAAGGCCTCCAGAATCAACATTAAATCACGAATCGGCACCCACTCGGCCAGCAAACGCTGCAATACATTCTGCAACAAGCCAGCAGTCACCTGAGCTGGGACAATTTCTTCCACCACTTTGGGGTGACGTTCCGAAAACTTATCCAGCAATTCATGCACCTGCGTGCGATCCAGCATATCGGCTGCCTGCGCACGCAACAATTCAGTCAAATGGGTAATAATCACCGTTGATGGCTCAACCACCGTGTAGCCGGATAGCTCCGCCTGCTGACGTTTATCCTCGGAGATCCATAATGCTGGCAGGCCAAAAGCCGGTTCCTGGGTAGCGATGCCTTCAATAGCAGGGCCTGTAATCTGGCTTTCCAAGGCCAGTAAGTTGCGTGGCCGAATTTCACCCTTTCCGACCACCGCACCGCGAATCAAAATCTGATAATCGGATACACCCAGCTGCAAATTATCTTTGATATGTACCGGCGGCAAAACAAAACCAATTTCCTGCGTGATCTGGCGGCGCACCTTTTTCATGCGATCCAGCAAATTGCCTTCACGACTATTTTCCACCATATCAATCAGCCCATAACCAATTTCGAGGCGAATAGGATCTTCAATCAACAAGTCATCCAACGAATCTTCAGCACTGGGCTCGGCGACCGGAGTTACTTCTTCAGCCACCGGATTCATCAACTTCTCCTGCTCACCCAGATGCAAATACCAACCACTCGCTCCCAAGCCCAAAGCCAGAATCATAAATGGAATAAACGGCAAACCCGGCACCAGACTCATCAACAGCAGAGCACCACTAGCCACCCAATGTACTTTTGGATATTGGGTGAATTGCTCTTTCAATTCGATCGGCAACGCCACATTACCACTGGCACGTGTAATAATGATACCGGCGGCTGTAGATATAATGAGTGCAGGAATTTGTGACACTAAACCATCACCCACCGTCAAAAGGCTGAACACGCTGGCCGCATCACTAACCGCCATATCATTCTGCATGACTCCGATAATCAAACCGCCCACGAGATTGATCATGGTAATAATCAAACCTGCAACAGCATCGCCGCGCACAAACTTGGAAGCACCATCCATCGCACCATAAAACTCGGCTTCACGTGATACATTTTCGCGCCGCACACGTGCATCGGCCTCATCAATCAGGCCGGCATTCATATCGGCATCAATAGCCATCTGTTTGCCCGGCATTGCATCCAACGTAAAACGTGCCGCCACTTCGGCGATACGTGTCGAACCCTTGGTGATGACGATGAAGTTAATCAATACCAGGATAATAAAGATGATCAGGCCGACCACCATATTACCACCAGCCACAAACTCTCCAAAACCTTGAATCACATGGCCTGCTGCGGATGGTCCTTCTTGCCCGTGTAATAAAATCAAACGGGTTGTCGCCACGTTCAACGACAAACGAAACAAGGTCGTCAACAGCAATAACGAAGGGAATACTGAAAACTCCAGCGGCTTGGTGACATAAATAGATGTCAATAAAATCAAAATTGCAATGGTGATATTGGCAGCCAGCAAGACATCCATCAGCCAGGTCGGCAACGGCACCA
>CAZKHV010000098.1:0-5215 GCA_964552605.1 uncultured Zetaproteobacteria bacterium
GTGTTTGCTCCGTAAATGCCGGATCGGTTTTTGAAAGCGTGCCATACACTTCATCGGTTGAGATATGATGGAAACGGAATTCACGCTGTGGCGCACTCTCCGCTTCAACAAGCCAATACTGGCGAGCTGCTTCAAGCAGGGTAAATGTGCCCATCACATTGGTTTTCACAAACACTTCAGGGCCGGAGATGGAGTTATCCACATGCGATTCAGCAGCAAAATGCACAATCGTATCAATCTGATGCGTGCGCAACAGCTCATCGATCAATGCCCGGTCACAAATATCACCCTGCACAAAGTGATGACGGGATTCTTCTCCCTTCAAGCCACCGTCTCCGGCATTCACCTCGCCCGGCAAGTCTTTCAAGTTATCCAACGAACCGGCATAGGTCAGCAGATCCAGATTAACGATCTTTACATCCGGGTATGTAGCCAACATATAGCGCACATAGTTGCAGCCAATGAAACCGGCTCCGCCAGTCACTAATATATTTTCCGGTTTAAATTCACGCATCATGTTCTCAATCCTTTATTCAAATTCATACCTGCTTAACAATACACAAGCTGTTACTGCTGAGGCACAACACCCTGTTCCACAAGATACGCAATCACCTGATCCACACATATTTCCAGCGACTGGCTGCCCGTCTCGACAACCAACTCAGCTTTTTCAGGCGCTTCATACGGTGATGAAATTCCAGTAAAATCACTGATTTCACCGCTACGGGCTTTGGCGTACAAGCCCTTTACATCGCGCGATTCACATTCCGCCACCGAAGCATGGCAATAGACTTCGATAAAATCGCCCTCCTGAACCAATGCTCGCACACGAGCTCTATCCTCCCGAAAAGGTGAGATGAATGCCGTCATGGCGATCACGCCGGATTCAATAATAAGCTTCGACATCTCTCCTATGCGCCGGATATTTTCCACCCTATCCTGTGATGAAAACCCCAAATCGGCACACAAGCCATGGCGCACATTATCGCCATCAAAAACAAAGGTATGCATCTTCAACTGATGCAAGCGCTCTTCAACGGCATGCGCAAGTGTCGATTTTCCGGCACCGGACAGACCGGTAAACCATAGAATCGCACTACGATGACCATTGGCCAGCTCACGTCTCTGCCGCGTTACCGTAGCCTGATGCCATACTACATTTGTACTCTTGTTCATGCCTTATACACCTCAAAGCCATTCATTCAGCACCGTGCATGCAGAATCACTCTGCATGCACGGTGCTGCTTTTAACTTTTCATCTATCGGAGCCGCTTGCAAGAGGCTCTATCGATGATAATTATTCAACGACCAATTCATCATCAATATGATCCAGCTTTTTATCGCCAATACCCTTTACCCGAACCAGATCTTCTACCGATTTAAATGCACCATGCGATTCACGATACACAATAATTGCCGCCGCCGTCTTTTCACCAATCCCCTTCACCGACTGCAATTGCTCAGAGCTTGCCGTATTAATGTTAATTTTATCTGCTGCAAATGCAGTTCCTGTGAGCATCGTAAATGCCATCATAAACGCCAGTATTACTATCTTCATAATCCACCTCTCCTTCTTCGTTTTATGAGTTCATTGAACCCATTACTAATGATCAACCATGTTCCAAATAAGACGCATAGGCTCCAGTAATCCCATCACGCAACGATATCTGTGCTTTCCAGCCCAATGCGTTCAACTGACTCACATCCATCAATTTCCTTGCTGTGCCATCCGGCTTGGATGCATCCCACAGCACCTCACCTTCAAAACCAACAATATCCTGCACCATCTGTGCTATGTTTTGAATGGTAATATCAGTGCCTACACCGACATTAAACAAACGTGAATCAGCTTTTTCCAAGCACTCATTCATCATCAGGAACAAACAAGCCTGCGCCATATCATCGACATGCAAGAACTCCCGATAGGGCGAACCCGTCCCCCACAGCATCACCTGCGGCGGCCGACTTATGACGCGCAACAACTGATTCCCCTTTCTCTCTAAAGCAAGATTAGCCAGCAGATCGGCTGGAATGGTTCCATAACGCGCCTCATCTGCAACAATGGCATTGACATCACCATTCAAAGCCAGTTTGGCCAAATGAAACTTGCGAATCAGCGCCGGCAGGACATGTGATTTTTCAAGATCGAAATTATCATTTGGCCCATAGAGGTTGGTCGGCATGGCCGAAATCACATCAAAACCATATTGTTTGTGATACGCCTGACACATTTTAATACCGGCTATTTTGGCAATAGCGTAGCATTCATTGGTCGGCTCCAACTCGCCTGTAAGCAAACATGATTCCGGCATGGGTTGTGGAGCAAGCTTTGGATAAATACAGGATGAACCGAGAAACAATAACCGTTTCACGCCATGACGATAAGCAGCATCAATGACATGGGTTTGAATTTGCAAATTTTCACGAATAAAGTCTGCAGGAAACGTATCGTTCGCTAAAATCCCACCCACTTTTGCGGCCGCCAACAAGACATAGTCCGGCTTTTTCTCGGCAAAAAAAGTCTCGACAGCCATTTGATTGCACAAATCCAGTTCCGCAGATGTGCGTAATAACAGATTAGTAAAGCCCTGCTCCTGCAATGCACGCACCAGTGCGGAGCCAACCAGCCCGCGGTGGCCGGCGATATAAATCATTGCATCGTTGTTCACAACCACTCCCGCATCAACATCGCTCAACCTTCCACCGCAACGGGAATCGCATAACCATGGCTCTTTAACAGCGAATGACGTTTTGCTACTTTCAGGTCTGCGGCCACCATTTCAGCACACATCTCCTGCACGGTTATTTCCGGCACCCAACCCAATTTTTCTTTGGCTTTGCTTGGGTCTCCCAATAATGTTTCCACTTCTGCCGGTCGAAAATAACGCGAATCGACCCGTACAATTACATCACCGACATTCAGACCCGGGGCATCATCACCTTCAATGGATTCAACAATCGCTTTTTCTTCCAGCCCCTCACCTTCAAAGCGCAGCACAATGCCTATTTCAGCTGCCGACCAAAGAAGAAACTGACGTACCGAATATTGTACGCCCGTCGCTATCACAAAATCTTCCGCTTCATCCTGCTGCAACATCATCCACTGCATGCGCACATAATCTTTGGCATGCCCCCAGTCACGCAAGGCATCCATGTTTCCCATGTACAAACAAGGCTCCAGGCCTTGAGCAATATTTGCCAGACCTCGGGTGATTTTACGGGTTACAAACGTTTCACCACGCCGTGGTGATTCATGGTTGAATAAAATACCATTGCAAGCATGCATGCCATACGATTCACGATAATTTACTACAATCCAATACGCATACATTTTAGCAACCGCATAGGGGGAACGCGGATAAAAAGGCGTTGTTTCTTTTTGAGGGATTTCCTGCACTTCGCCAAACAACTCCGAAGTCGAAGCCTGATAAAATCGCGTTTTCTTTTCCAGACCAAGCAAACGAATCGCTTCAAGCAAGCGCAATGTACCTAGGCCATCCACATCAGCAGTATATTCCGGTGATTCAAAACTTACCGCAACATGCGATTGCGCGCCCAGATTATACACTTCATCCGGCTGAACTTCCTGAAGGATACGCGTTAAATTGGATCCATCGCTCAAATCCCCATAATGCAACACAAAGTTTTTATGATCCACATGCGGATCCTGGTAGATATGATCCACCCGCTGCGTATTAAACGAAGAGGCTCGGCGTTTAATACCATGCACTTCATAGCCCTTTTGCAGCAAAAACTCCGCCAAATAGGATCCATCCTGTCCGGTTACACCGGTAATCAATGCCTTCTTCACACAAACCTCCAAAACCTTCCCCAATTGTAGACGATAAATTCAGAATTTGTAACGTGTGAAACGAAACCATTCAACCGTGCCCAACCACAATGTTCGGCGAACCTTTTTGACAGCTCAATGTGTTTGCAAAGCTAAAAAGCTTGAATATGGTAACAAACATACCTATACATAGCCCATGTTGAGAATTTTATTTTTACTGTTCATCTCTGTTCCTCTGCTCGAATTGTGGTTACTCATCGAAGTCGGTAGCGATATTGGCGGTCTTTCAACCATTGCCTTGTGTTTATTTACTGCTGCACTCGGTGGCCTGTTAATTCGCTGGCAAGGCATGAGTACATTGATCGATGCACAAAAACGCATGGCGCACGGCGAAGCTCCAATTGAACACGGCTTGCATGGTATGATGATTGCCTTGGCTGGCATTTTACTCTTCACACCCGGATTCATTACCGACAGTTTGGGGTTTCTGTTATTATTTCCACCTTTCCGGCGCTTTCTCATCAACCGCATTCCCTTTCAAACGATCAATCGCCCACAAGCAACGCAGCCAACCAAGCCAGGTCAAGACGATATCATTGAAGCTGAAATCATTACACACGATAAACACCTGCCCTAATGACCCAAAAAAACCACGCCAAACGAAGCCCACAAAACAAGATAACTTGACCTGCTTCAGCGCAACCGTACATTCAATCACATCATTCTTATAACCCACTCTGGAGGCAATACCAATGAACCTAGCAACAATGACAACCACTCAGGTCGCAGATGACCGCATCGGCTTTTTGGGCAAAACCTATGGCATGCTCGCCCTGTGTATTGCTGCAGGCAGCATCGGCGCATACATGTCGACCGGGCTTGCCTTCCCGTTGGAACATCCATTTATGATGTTGTTCGTCATGATTGGCGGCATTTTTCTCGTCCAAGCCGTTCGCCACATGCCCGGCATCAACTTTATTGCCCTGCTGGCTTTCGGAGCGATCACCGGCATGGCCATCTCACCACTGGTTGGCATGGTTGCCGCCAAATCCGGCACCCTGGTCACCCAGGCATTCATGACCACCGCCGTAGCCTTTGTTTCACTCACCGCCTACACATTCATCTCCCGTCGTGATTTTTCGTTTCTCAAGGGTTTCGTTTGGACTGGCCTGATTGCCATGATTGTATTGGGTTTATCCAATTATTTCTTCTTTGAATCGCCAATGCTGGCGCTAACCTTATCCGGTGTTGGTGTCCTGCTATTCTCCGCCTTCATCTTGTATGACACATCCAACATCCTGCGCGATTATCCAAATGACGAATATATCTCGGCCGCACTCACCTTATATCTGGATGTGTTTTTACTGTTCCAGCATGTGCTTGCCATGTTCGGCATGCTTGGTGGCGACGACTAAACCATTACAG
>CAZKHV010000099.1:0-5192 GCA_964552605.1 uncultured Zetaproteobacteria bacterium
CAGCTGACTCTTAATCA
Organism: uncultured Zetaproteobacteria bacterium; assembly: GCA_964552605.1. Classification (GTDB taxonomy): domain Bacteria; phylum Pseudomonadota; class Zetaproteobacteria; order Mariprofundales; family Mariprofundaceae; genus Mariprofundus. Next base: position 18 of record CAZKHV010000099.1, read on the forward strand.
GCGGGCCCGGGGTTCGGATCCCCGACGACCCACCATATCAATCAAGCACTTGCAGCGATGTGAGTGCTTTTTCATGTCCGGTCGATATGACTTGTATCTGTATTTAAAGAGAAAATAACTCCATCAGGATGACCAGAGGAGTCAAGGCAAGAGTCAGTGACCCGATCATAATTTGTAAGCGTAAAAGTAGTAACGTTGGCAGAGGGTTCCCCTTTGTTGTTTTGTTGTGGCGCAATCTATGGAGAAATAAGTCATCGTGATGTCATGCGAATTTGATTAAGGTTTCAGACTAAAGAAAATCAAACAATATTCCTGTGTGTTTCAATTCCTGCTACACTAGCCCTCATGAACTCAGTATCGGAACAAGTAATGGTGCAGCTTGCAGGCATTGCCAAGCAATTGCCGGATGACAAACAGAAACAACTATTGGCATTGCTGTCTTCATGGCAGAAGGATGTGCGTCAGGCCGCGCGTGAACCTTATAACGAGTTGCTGAACTTTCAGTCGAAAAATGGCAGTCATTACGGGCATGCCAGAGATGTGAGTAGTTCAGGGGTGTTTATTGAAACCCCTGCCGAATTTGAAATAGGTGAATCGGTGAAATTGGTGCTGACATTTATTTCAGCTCCCAATCCAGTCAAACTGACAGGTATCGTTGTGCGCATTGCAGATAATGGTATTGGCCTGCATTTCGATTCGGTCAGCCAGTCTCAGGTGAGAGAAATGGATTCTATTATTTCAAAACATGCGTTGATTCTGCGCCAAAAGAAATAAACGCCCAGAGCTGTTAGTGTAAGCTCACCAGCGGTCTTTTTTCAAGCGGATATCGGTAAATACACTTAATGCATCTTGTTTCGGTAGCTGTTGTTCTCTGGCATAGGCCAAGCGAAAATCCGCATTGAAGGCTCTCAACATCGGATTGCTTGCGCGCTCCATGCTTATCGATGATGGAATAGTTGGTTTTCCCTGCTGGCGGCGAAGGCCATCGTGTTGAATGCGTCTTGATAGTTCAGCATTCTCACCATCCACGCTGCGGGCAAAATCGAGATTGGCCATGGTGTATTCATGGGCGCAATAGACTTGAGTGTCGGCATCAAGTTCGGTCAGTTTACTTAAGCTATCGAGCATCTGGGCAGGGGTTCCTTCAAACAAGCGACCGCAGCCGCCACCAAATAGAGTGTCGCCACAAAACAAGGCATCATCAATGACAAAGGCAATATGGCCAAGTGTATGTCCCGGCACCTCGATGACTTGCACCGAAAGAGCAGCAATCTCTGGCGGATGACTGGCGGAGACCTTGATATCAATGCCAGGAATGCGCGCAGCATCATTTTGAGAGCCAACAATCAGGCAGCCGAATTCCTTTTTGAGATGAAGATTGCCGTCGGTGTGATCCCAATGGTGGTGTGTGTTGAACACATGCGTCAGCTTCTTGCCCAGAGTTTTGCAAGCACTGCGTACATCTTCGGCAACAGCCGGATCGACAACCACTAATGTGTCTGATTTGTGTGCTTCGATGAGATAGATATAGTTGTCCTTCAATACAGCTAGCTGATGGACAGTGAAATGTTGATGCCGATAGGACCACATGCGGCCAGCTTAGCGCAATAAGGAGAGCCATTCCATGTCGCATGGATCAACGAAGACGGTGTTAACGGCGATAGTTGCCAATTCACTGGTGACGACGGCAAAATTTTTCGGTTTTGCCGTTTCAGGTTCCAGCGCATTGTTGGCAGAGGCGGTGCATTCGTTGGCCGATACTGCCAATCAAGCGCTGTTGTATCTTGGTCTGCGCCGTTCAGCGCGTAAGGCCGATACCGATCACCAGTTTGGTTATGGGCAGGAGCAGTATTTCTGGAACCTGGTGTCTGCGGTAACGATTTTTTTCCTTGGCTGTGTGTACACGGTTATGCATTCGGTCGAGCAGCTTCGGCATGATCATGTGCCCGAGTTGTCATGGATTCCGTTTGCCATCCTCGGTTTTGCATTTGTTGCCGAAGGTTATTCCTTCCTTGTGGCGCTGACTGAATTCAAGCGCCAGAGCCGTGAGGCGGGTAAAAGTTTCCGAACCTATTTGGTTGAAACACGTGACCCGACCACGTTGGCCGTGTTGATTGAAGATTCGGTTGCTGTTCTGGGTTTGGCGGTAGCAGTCATCGGTATGGGCTTGGCTGCCTGGACAGGTTCGGCGATCTTTGATGGTATCGCGGCGATCTGCATTGGCCTGATGATGGGGGGCTTGGCTTTTTATCTGGCGGCGATGAATCGCAAGTATCTCATCAATCATTCCAACAACGAAGTCGATGCGATAGCGCGCCAGGTCTGGCAAGCCGATGATCGGGTTCAGCATGTTGCGCGGGTGAACAGTATTGTGCTCTCGCCGGTAGAAACCTTGTTGCTGGCCGAAATTGAATTGCGTGAAGAAGCGATTTTTTTAGACATGACCGAGGCTGAAATCGATCAAGCAATCCGTTTTATGCGCAAACTCGATACGATTCGCAGGGCAATGGAAGACGATGTCACACGCTTAGCCCCCGACACCAAAGACATTTTTATTGAGTTTATGATGCCCAATAACGCCTCGGATGATCGGATTAAATAGCAAGGTAGGCTGTGGTTTAGCGATTTACTTTTCGTCCATCCAGGTATTCAGAGCTTCGATGATCGCCTTGGCCTGTTTGGCATTGGTGATGTTAAACTTTGAACGTGGTGTGTATTCACCATTGCGTTTTTGATAACGACGGATGGTATATTTATCGTCGCTGTACGATTCACTTGCACTGACCCAGCTCTGGTAGCGGAACAGAATGGTCGTCCATGCGCCTTTGCTGAGAATCACTTTATCCAGCTGTTTGGTGGTCAGAATTCCATTTTCTTCGTAATCGATGCTTAAGTCGTCAGGTGTCATAAATCTCTCTCTATGGGTGTTCGATGGTGCAAAAGTTTGCGAAAGGTACATGCCCGAGCAGTTTTTTAAAGCGGACATCCGTCATGCATCTGTATTATCATTGCAGCAACCGGTGTGGATGGGACAAGAGAGGCTTGAGGGCATGCGTAGTAATTTTCAAATCGTCAGCAGATTCAATTTCCTTTCTGCCAAGCGCCGCTTGGAGTGGTGGCCGCCGTTTCTGCTCATGCGTATTAACGTTATCGAGCTGGATGATGACTGGAGTAAGGTGCGGATTCGGTTACCGTTGAATCGGGTTTCTGCCAATGCTGCGGGTAATATGTTTGGTGGCTTTCAGGCCAGTCTTGCCGATCCGATACCGGCGCTGGCCTGCTTGAGGAAGTTTCCGGGCTATCGTGTGGCGACCAAGAGGTTGGAGATTGATTTTATTCGAGTGGGCAGCTCCGATTTGATATTACAGTTTGATTTTGATGTTGAAATGGAGTCAGACATTCGCAATGAGCTGGGTGAACAGGGTTATGCGACACCATGCTTTCGGATCAATTTTGTGCGTGATGATGGCAAAGTCTGCACACGCATTAAAAATACGGTTGCCATTCGCCCCAAGGGTTACAGGAGTCAGCATGAATAAATCGCGTATTGATTTCTATTTCGATTTCATGAGCCCGTACTGTTATCTGGCTTCGCTACGCTTGCAGACAATGATTGATTCGCATGCTATCGAGGTGAGCTGGTTGCCGGTGAATTTACCCAAGCTGATTGCCTGGTCGGGCAACACGCCACCAGCCAGTATTAAAAACAAAGCGATGTATAGCCTGCGCGATCTCAAACGCTGGGCAAGATACATGGATGTGCCTTTTAAAATGATCTTACCGGGTAGCTTTGATAGTCGCCCAGCCATGCGAATCGCCCTTGCTTTGCACGGTGCTGAGCGCATCACTTATGCGCAAGCTGTATTTGAAAGCATCTGGTCGGGAGCGATTGATCCGAGGCAGGAGGGCTGGCTGAAGCAAGTGATTGTCCGGCACAAGCTGCCGCAAGCCTGGTTAATGCAGCTGCAGGATGATCTGGATGCGATGACACAGCAAGCCCTCGATGGCGGAGCATTCGGAGTGCCGAGTTTCATTTTGCATCGAGCGGCTGCTGTGCGTGCCGAGATGTTCTTTGGTTTGGATCATATGGACTTTTTAGTACGAGCGATTGCCGTTGAGTGATTGTTGAATATTCTGAGTTAAGGGTGTTGGCTTGAGCTTAAGCAGGCAATACACGTGAACGTGATAACATGCCCGCCAACCGGTTCTCATGATTGGTGAGTGGGATATGGCCAATGTTATGGCTGGTGAATATGGCGATGGCTTCGCTCACAGGGGCATGCTCGGGTAAGGTGAATACCGGCGATGACATCAGCTGACCCACGACTTCCGGCTTGCTGGAGTTTAAATCCCCATCACGTTTGATGAGGGTTTTTAAACGCTCTTCAATGCTTTCGCCGTCATATTGTGCTGCGGCCTGTTTAAAGTCGCTAACGCTGATGATGCCGGTAATGCGCTGTGCGCGGTCGATGACCGGGATACTTTTGATGTTGTGTTGTTGCATCAAGGACCAGGTCACATCGAGATGATCGCCAAATTCAACCGCAACAATATGATGTTTCATTAGCTCCTGACACACGATGTCGCCGAGTTGGCGTTGATGTGCGATTGAGGATGCATGGCTATAGATTTGTTGCAGGTCTTCGATGGAAACATCGATATAGGTGTGCATATCTTGCAGGGCATGATTGAGGTCTGTGCTGGAGAAGTTTGCCGAAGCGGCTGTTTTGTTATCGTTACCCATCTCATCATGGTGTTCCAGATAAAAAATAAACGGCTCTTTACGATGCCTGCGAAGCAATGCCCGAGTCAGCCAAACGGAACTGCCCAGAATCAATACATTCAGCCCGACGGGCATCAGCACATAGAGATAACCCAAAGCCTGAATTTGATCACCACCAATGACTGCCACCAGGGCTGCCGCACCACCCGGAGGGTGTAGGCAGTTGAGTTCATGCATGGCGAAAATAGCCAGCCCAACAGCTAAGCCGCTGGCGAGAAACAAATCAGGCACCCATTGCGCGCAGCTCACACCGATGGTGGCTGATATTAAATGGCCTCCGACAAAGGACCAGGGTTGTGTGAGTGGGCTATGTGGTGCGGCATAAAGCAGCACTGCCGCCGCCCCCATCGAAGCCACAACAAAGGGCAGGCCCTCATTGCCGATCAAGTGTT
>CAZKHV010000100.1:0-5097 GCA_964552605.1 uncultured Zetaproteobacteria bacterium
AGCCTGAGCAAGCCAAAGCGATTGATCCCATCACGCCGACGGGTCAAATCACGCCGAAGGGTCAAATCAAACCGATCGATCAAAGCAAACAAGCCGGTCAAAGCAACCAGACCGAGCAAACCAATATTTTGCACCATAAGGCGGTGTTGCAGGGTATGGCTGCGGACTTGAAACCACTGCAAGCCTTAGCGTTGGATGCATCGACGTGCCGTTTGTGCAGCTTGGCTGATTCACGCAAGCAGGTGGTGTTCGGTGCGGGCAATGCGCAAGCCGATCTGCTATTTATCGGCGAAACTCCGAAGCCGGATGAAGATCTGCAGGGTGAACCTTTTGTCGGTACTCCGGGTCAAATGCTGGGGCGTATGTTATCGGCTATCGGTTTGAGTCGTGATGATGTGTATATCGTGAATGCGATCAAATGCAGTACGCCGAATAATCGTGATCCGAGACCGGATGAAGTGCAGGCCTGCAAGTTATGGCTCGATCAACAATTGGATAGTGTACAGCCCAAAATCATATGTCTGCTGGGTAAAGTGGCGGCACAAACGGTGTTGAATACGGATGAGACTTTGAGTGCCCTACGCGGGCGTTGGCATGAATATCGAGGTATTCCCGTATGGGTGACTTATCATCCAGCTTACCTCATGCGCTCACCGCGCCAAAAGCAAAAAAGCTGGCAGGATTTACGTCAGTTATCGCAGGAATTGAATAAGCATTCTGCTTGATCAGCGCAGCTTAACAGTCGCACACACTCCAGCGCAGGAATTCGCGTGATTCAATGCGTTTGGGGTGATTGAAGAAGCTTTTGGCATCCGCCGTTTCAATCAGTTTGCCATCACAGATAAAAATAATATGGCTGCTGATACGTTGTGCCTGCTCAAGATCATGGCTGACCCACAACAATGGCATGTGTTGCGATAGTGCTGTCATGGAGTGTTCAATGATATCACGCGAGCGCGGATCGAGCGCGGAGGTCGGCTCATCGAGCAACAGCATGGAGGGCTCGAGAATCAAGGCTCTGGCCAGACACAAACGCTGTTGTTGGCCGAGGGAGAGGTGCGTGGCGGGTTCATCGAGCCGTTGTTCAACTTCTGTCCAAAGGGCTGCTTGTTGCAGTGCCGCCTGGATCTGTTTGTTATTGATCTGTTTGTTGTTGATTTTCTTGCGCTGCTGACGATTCAACCCAAAAATAACATTATCCCGAATGGAGCAGGGGAATACAGCCGGTTTCTGGCCAATCAGGCCGATCTTGCGGCGCAGTATATCGGCATCATCAAGGCGTATATTGTGGGTGCCAAGAATGATTTCACCTTGCCATTGTTCATGCAGACGATTCAAGCAGCGTAGTAAGGTGCTTTTACCCGCGCCGGATGGGCCGATCAGGCTGATGATGCCGCTCTCCGGCAATGTGAAACTGATATCGGATAAAATGTCGCGGTCGGCCAGTTGCAGAGATAGATGTTCAACACTCAGGCTGATTGCAGTTGCCACGTTTGTATCTGTTGGAACTGCTGTTTGCGGATCGATATTCAGAGCTTGATTCATGATTGTATCCTTTGTCTTTGTTGCATGCGGCGCAAGAGCAAGGCGCTAAAACTAAAACACAATACCAGCACAATTAGCAGGTTTGCGGCACTCCAGGCAATGCTGACAACCTGTGCATTGGCACCTTCTTGAGCCAGATAAAAAATATGTGTTTGCAGGGTGGTGACCGGCTCAAATAACGAGTCCGGCCAGAGGACACCGGAAAAGACGGTGGCGGTAAATAAAATCGGAGCGGTTTCGGATAAGGAGCGTGCCATGCCGAGTAACAGGCCGGTTAACATCGCAGGCCAGGCGACAGGTAACCAGACACGCTGGATAAGCTGGACATCATTTAAACCTAACGAACGAGCTGCTTCGGTGCCTTCCGGAGCAACAGCATCGAGTGCATGCAGTACGTTCAACACCAACAGCGGTAGAATAATAATGGCCAGAATAATCATGCCGACCAGCAATGAAATGCCCCAGTGCAACATGTGTACAAAGACAACCAGCCCGAACAGGCCGTAGACAATGGGGGGGATGCCCTGCAAGAGATGCAATAAGGTGATGGTGTAGCCTTGCAGTGCGGAGCTGGCATATAGGCGAGTGAATAGGGCCAGCGCCACAGCGGCGGGAGCTGCCAGCAGATTGGCTCCGAGCATTAATAATAACGAGCCCATAATCTGGCCGAACATGCCGTGTTCAATGCCAAAGCCGTGCAGGCCTTCGCCGCTGAGCACTTGCCAATTCAAATTTGGTAAGCCTTGCCAAAAGATATAAACAAGGCAGGCCGTGGGCAGTATTAATACGGGTATGGAGAGCAGGATAACGCAGATCTGTGTGCGCTTTTTGATGAGTGTGTTGAATAGCGACTCAGGTCGCGTTGCGATCACCCAACGATTGAATAACGACATGGTAAACTCACCATGTTGTTATTCAAGAGAATCGTGATGGATGTATTCATGATTTTAAGCGTCCGGCATGGGCGAATAATGAGATGCTTAAGCCCATCAGGGCGAGCAATAAACCGCAGGCTAACAGAGCAGAAAAATGCTCTGATCCGAAGGCTGCTTCACCGATTTCGCGGCCAATGCGGGAGGTCAGTGTTTGTGCCGGTTGCAGGATATTCGTGATCGGCTGTGGCATGCGGTCGAGTGAACCCACCACCAGCATGACTGCCATGGTTTCACCGAGGGCGCGTCCGAGTGCAAGTAAAATGCCGGAGCGAATGCCGGGCCATGCCTGGGGCAATAAAACACGAAACAATAATGATTCCCAGTTCAGGCCGAGACTTAAGCCGGCCTGGCGCTGTTCGGCACTCACCTGTTTTAGTGCATCCATGCTCATCAGGGTAATCATCGGCAAGATCATCAGCGCCAGAATCAGGCCAGCAGCAAGCAGACTGTGGCCACTCAACAGATCGAAGCTGTGTTGCAGCAACGGCAGCAGCACCCATAAGCCGATCAGGCCATAGACAATGGAGGGAATAGCTGCCAATACCTCCATGCCTAGGCGAGTCGCGGAAGCCATGGTTTCCGACATGAGTTCATTGGCCATCACTGCCGCTGCAATGGCAGATGGGATGGCGATGCTCAAGGCGATCACAATCGCCCAAGTCGAGCCGACAATGGCTGGCAACATGCCGTAGAGGTGTTCATAGGGGAACCAGTCGGTTGCTGTGATGACGGCGATGCCATGCACAGACCAGAATGGAGCTGAGGATTGCACTAAGAAGGCTGGTACTGCCAACACAATCAGCAATACCAGCAGTGCGCTCAGATACAGTCCTGGTTTGAGGACGGACATGGGAATTACGATTTATGCCTTAGCGAATAGGTAAATAACCGGCTTGTTTAACAATTTCCTGACCGGCTTTGGAGAGCAGAAAATTGATAATAGCATGTGTTGCAGGCGAGGCGTTTTTGGCAATCAGTACATGCAGACCTCGGCTGATGGGGTAACGGCCATTGCGGATTTGTTCAATCGTTGGGCTGATGCCGACACCATCGACGTCAATCGCAATGCCGCGCACTTGATCGTTGAGCCAGGCATTGGAGAGCATGCCGATGGCTTGATTGCTGCGTGCCACAATAGCTTGTTCTTCATTGTTGGAACCGGAGATTAATGATGCGCCGGGTGCGCGGGCGTGAGCGCTGCCGAGCACTGCTTCAGCAAAGACATGGCGCGTGCCACGGCTGGCTTCTTTGTCGATGGCCAGAATTTTAGCGTCGGGGCCGCCGAGTTGTTTCCAGTTGGTGATTTCACCACGATAAATTTGGGCAATTTGCGCCAGTGACAAATGGGTAATGCCACCCAGGTAAACGGCCTTTGAAACCACGACCGCAACGGCATCGCGGGCAATAACGATGTTCTCGACCTCTGCTCCCAGTTGGCTTAGCTCTTCTGGAGTAGTTTCACGCGAAGCCATGCCGATCTGTGCGCTATGCTGGATCATCGATGCAATGCCAACGCCGGACCCACCACCGGAGATGGTAATGGTGATTTCCGGATGCGCTTTGTGGAAGGCGGTTGCAGCATTCGACATGATCGGCATGACGGTTGTTGAGCCCACCGCATGCACGGTTTCAGCAGCATAAACATTGGAAACAAACAGAGATGTGATGATGCCAAAGGCAAGCATCCGTAGACGATGATTTATTTTCATGGGTGGGTCTCCTGATATATTGAATGCTGGGTCGATAGAGTATGGTAAATATTACACGAGCAACGGCTTTTTCGCATGCATGGATCTATGCATGGGTATCGGTATAGGTTTGCCGCAAATGATAGCTTGGAGAATACATGATTCAGAAATTGAAACAGATGTGGAAAAAAGCAGCCGATAGTCCGGTTGATGATCGCCAGAATGAAGTCTCTCTGGCCGTTGCGGCATTGATGGTGGAAGTCATGCGCATGGATGGACAGCTGCAAGATACGGAGCGTAATGAAATTATAAAACGCTTGCAGGCGCGTTTTGCATTGACCAGCTCCGACGTGGAGGCATTGATCAAGCAGGCCACGGAGAAAGTGGAGCAGGCATTGGATATGCATCAGTTTACATCTGTGGTGGTGAAAGGGTTTAGTACGGATGAGCGGCTCCATATCCTGACTGAATTGTGGGCTGTGGCGCTGGCGGATGGGCATGTCGATCCGTACGAAGAGCAAATTATTCGGCGCATGGCCGATTTGATGGGCTTGCATCATACACAATTTATTCAAGCTAAACTCGCGGCGGGAGTGGCATAAAAAGCGCAATCAAAGGGGATTGATTGCAGTAATACTTTCAATGTCGCCGCTTAATATGTAATGCGCTCATGCATCATCATGCGATGATTGGTTTGGTATTCAGCGCTACTTTATAACAGCGTGTCTTTTGTTTCGGGCGGAATGATTTTGTAACCAATGCCACGGCAGCAATATTCTGACCTCTGCGCTCCTTCAGGCTGGTCGCCTGTGGTATGACACATGTGAGAACATCGCCACGAAGGATAATATGCGTGCGCGGTTAGGATTTGCGAATATGACTGATGATGCGCTTCATGATCATGGCATTTTCTTTTCCCGTAGGACGCT
>CAZKHV010000101.1:0-5081 GCA_964552605.1 uncultured Zetaproteobacteria bacterium
CATTCGCCTTCGATCAATTAATTTCCAACAGGTTCATCACCAGAACCAACTACCATCATCCAGATCATCTTTGCAGCGCTTGATTTGGGCGGCGTAACGTGAGGCTCGACGTTTTACTTTTTTGGCCACTTTGATCAGCCATGGCTTGCGCTTGAATGTCTTGCGTTTCCAGCCGCCGTGGCCTTCGTGATAGGCTAAATATTGATTGTAGGCATCCCACTTGGAGATACCGAGCGTTTTATGGGAATAATTTCCATACCAACCGATAAAATCCGTTGCATCATCAAAATCATCACGATCTGCACCCCAGTTGCCGGTGGATTTTTTGTACCAATTCCATGTGCCATCCAGCACTTGCGCATAACCATAGGCACTGGTCACCTGCCCCCATGGGATAAAACCCAGCAGAGTATCATCGGGGGCTAAGGCTTCGGATCGAAAACGGGATTCCTGATGAATAATAGCCAGCTGCACATGCACCGGCACACCCCACTTTTTGTAGGAATCATTGGCAGCTTCATACCAATCATCTTTTTCCTGCAACATCGAGCATGCATCATTGATATTTTTAGGCGGGCCACTGGCGCAAGCGGCCAGCGACAACAACGATGCACAGAGCAACACGCGCCATCCGCGCAGCACTACATCAATACCCGTTCAATGCCACCGTTTTTAATCTGCTTCACAAACTGTTTCTGCCAATCTTCGCCATGCAAGTGTTTGGCCAACTCAACAACAATATAATCCGCTTCGACTTCCGTCTCGCCTTCCAGACGCGACAAGCCCTGCAAACAGGATGGACAAGAGGTCAGTATTTTTTGTTTGGCTTCACCCGGCAATTTCGCTTTAGCTATGGCCATCTGCTCTTCTTTGCGCATGCGTATTTTTCCTGCGATGGCTGGATGGGCAACGGCCAACGTGCCCGCTTCACCACAACACTCTTCCGATTTAACCGAATCCGAACCCAGCAGCGATTCAATCGCAGCATGCGAACCATGGCGTTTTAAGGGTGAATGACAGGGCACATGATACATATACTCCACCCCGCTCACGTTTTCAGCTTTTACGCCCTGCTGCATCAAGTATTCGTGAATATCAATCAACGGCGCATCCGGGAATACCTGCTCCAACTCATAACGCTCCAACTGATCGTAACAGGTGCCACAGGAGACAATCACCGCCTCAAAATCCAGATAGGACAGCGCATTTTTTATACGGTGGAACAGCACCCGATTATCATACGTAATCTGATCGCCACGTTTATGATCACCACCGGCGGTGGATGGATAACCACAACAAACATACGATGGTGGCAATACCACGTTCACACCCAAATCAAACAGCATCGCCTGAGTGGCCAGACCCACTTGTGAAAATAGCCGCTCGGAACCGCAACCCGGGAAATAAAACACTGCTCGACCATTGGCTTTGTTTGGATCACGCAGAACCGGAATCATGTTTTTATCGCTAGATTCAATGCCCAGCGTTTGACGCGCCGTACCAATCGGCAACGATGGCAATGGCCGTTCGATGAAGTTAATCACCTGCGCCTGCACGCCCTCAAGGTTACGACTAGCAGCCGGTTTTTGTTGCACCAGGCCGGTCAAACGTCCTATTTTATTCAACACCCGATGACCGGCATAACCCCAGCGAATCACCGCTTCGCGCATAAAACGCACTGCATTTGGATTCTGCAGCGTCAAAAATAGCATCGACAATTTGGAACCCAGATTGATACTCGCTTTGCCCTTATCTTTTAGCAGCGCACGCATGCTTTCGGTCACTTCACCAAAATCGATATTCACCGGACACGGGCTTTCGCACTTGTGACAGATGGTGCAGTGATTGGCGATATCTTCCAGCCCCTTGAACTGCTCGAATGAAATGCCAGAGCCGGTCTGTGATTCATACAACAGCGCCTCAATCATCGCGCCGGTGGCCTGAATCTTATTGCGCGGGCTGTACAACATATTAGCACGCGGAAAATGAGTATTGCATACCGGCTTGCACTTGCCGCAACGCAGACACGGTGAAATCGCTTCCGATAAGTCCGATAAATCGGCTGCTTCCAGAATCATTGATTCCATTTCCAGCAACTTGAAACTCGGTGTGTAACTCAATTGCAGATCGGTATCGGGCAACAACTTACCACGGTTAAACAAGTGTTCGGGATCCACACGATTAAGATACTCAGCCGATTCTTCCAAAATGGCGCGATCCATATAGGCCAGTTTGGTAATACCAATGCCGTGTTCACCGGAAATCACGCCGCCCAGTTCAACAGCCTTGGCCATTACTTTTTCAACCACCCGATGGGCTTTTTTCATCATCCGGTAATCGTTGGAATTGACCGGGATATTGGTGTGTACATTGCCATCGCCAGCATGCATGTGGGTTGCCACCACGATACGGCTGGACAACGTCGTTTTGTGCGCCTGTTTAATGCCATCAATCAGCGCATCGTGACCGCGCAGCATTTCGCACAACGGAGTCTCGACCGTATCACGATAAGAAATACGCAAGGCCGCACGTTGAATAACACGAAACAAGGACTCGGAACGTTTGTACTGAACATCGGCCAGTAAAGGCGCGACTTTTTTAGCCGGTTCATCCAGCCCATTAAGCAGGCTACACCAGTTATCACGTGTTGTTTCTATCAAAGCGATACAATGATCGAGTTTTTCACTCAGAAACGAATCCTCTTCGAGCGATAAATCACTCACTTCCAGACGATTACCGCTGATACGCTGTTTGGCATCGGCCAGATAGGCCGCAATCGACTCAATGGCTTCTTTTTTATTCAGTATGGAATTCTCAATATTCAGATGCTCAACGTAATCGTTGTATTCCGACAAACGATCCAGCGGAATCACCACATCCTCATTGAGTTTGAACGCACGCGTATGTTTGGCAATCGCCGCCATACGCCCACGATCACCCCAAAAACGTTTGCGATCAACGGCCGAAGTCGCCACAAAACCTTCACCGTTGCCATGCGACGTAATACGACAAATATTCGCACACGCCTTGGCTACCGCATCGGCATCATCACCGGAAACATCAATCAACAACACCACACGCGGCGCTTCACGGCGCGTGGACTTGGAAATATATTCAATCGCCTTGACGTATTTCTCATCGAAATGTTCCAGCCCTTCCAGGTGTACCCCGTCCATCGCATCAATATGGTGTTTGATGCCCACCATGGCTTTGGTCGCATCATCAAGCATCTGTCCAAAAAACTCACAGCATACGGTGCGTGTCACATCAAAGGCACGGTGCAAGATAAACGTTGCCTCGACAATAAAACCATCGGTGCCCTCTTTCTGCACACCGGGCAAGCCACCCATCGCCTTACGCGTCACATCTTTGCCCAAGCCCTTTTTGCGAAATACCGAACCAGCAATGGTTAGAGTCTCATTGCTGATTTCAGCACCACTGCGCGCATCGGTCTTGAGCAGATTGAAACTCACCTCCGCCTCATTATGCACCTTGCCCATATTGTGGTTGAGGCGTCTGATCGTTAGCCAGTTGCCATCCGGCATCACCATCTTCCAGCTTAACAGGTTATCGACACAGGTACCCCAGATCACCGCATGTTTACCACCGGCGTTCGATGCCACATTGCCGCCAATCGTACAGGCCCACAAACTGGTCGGATCAGTCGCAAAGACATGCGGCATGGATGCTTCCATGACTTTACCCGTCACAGCACCAGCACCGGCTGTGATGGTTGCCACTTCACCCTTATCGCCGATATCACACGATTCAACCGCTCCGATTGCATCAAGCTTTTCGACATTGATCATCACTGCATTATCTGAAAGTGGCACCGAACCACCGCACAAACCAGTGCCTCCACCACGTGGAATCACCACCAACTTCAGAGCCGCAACAGCACGAATCAAGCCTGGCAATTCATCGGCTGAATCCGGTGTCAGCACACAGAACGGCGCATGATGCCGCCAATCGGTGGCATCGGTGGCATGATGGGTCAGTGAATATGCATCGAAATGTACATTATTCGGGTGAGTGAATTTGGCAAAGGCCTTCCGCGCCCGCTTGCGCCTGACCGGTTCATCATCAAACCATTGGTAAAACCGCTCCAGCATACGACTTGTACAAGCAGCTATTTTTTGCGCTCGGGGATTATCGCTAGCTCCCGCCTCAATGCGGGACAAGCGGTCATAATGTCGCCGGTGCATGACTTGCAAACGTTTTTTGTTATTCAATAAGTCATTGCGCAAGAAAATATTGCGCTCCACCACCCATAAGTCACCGAGGATCTCAAACAACATGCGTGCTGATCGACCGGTGCGGCGCTGGGTGCGCAACACATTCAAATCGTCCCAAGCATCCTCGTCCAGAAAACGGATGACGATTTCACGATCCGAGTATGATGTATAATTATAAGGTATCTCGCGAATATTCTCAGGCAAGCCGGTCTCCATATTAGCTGAGGCGAAGTAAGGTTTGGTAAAGCGTAGCGCAGGATAGTAAGTTCAGCAGATGAATGAAACCTTAAAGAATGCACCCGCATAAAATAAGGGCACTGTTCAAGTCAACAGCGCGTTGCTACGAAGCTCAAAAAAAAACCCGCCAGACCAAAAAGGTCGGACGGGCTTTGAAATTCGTTTTTTTACAATCAGGCGATAGCTTTCACTTGCGCATTTAAGCGCGATACACGACGCGATGCCTGAGTAGGATGAATCTGATGTTTACGGCCAGCACGATCCAGCATGGATGTTGCCTGACGCAATTCAGAGTTGGCAGTTTCTTTATCGCCAGCCTCTACAGCATTCAAAACTTTTTTAATTGTAGTACGCATCGCACTCATCTGGGTACGATTCTGCGAACGTTTTTTCTGATCCTGACGAGCACGTTTAAGTGCGGATGCATGATTTGCCACGGTTAAAACTCCTTACAGCTTGCGCTGCGCCTTTAGTGAGGCGCGGAACAATAGCGTTTAAAGCTTCATTGTCAACTGCATTTCACTCAAACATCAGAATTGATTATCCTGCACAAAGCATCTGCCCAAGCCCGATATTCCGTGTTATGGTACGCATTCCAATCGGCTATTT
>CAZKHV010000102.1:0-5053 GCA_964552605.1 uncultured Zetaproteobacteria bacterium
TTTCCTGCTTGATGGCCTTCACAATGCTCTTGGCCAATTCAATGCTAACACCCTGTTTGATTAAAATTTCCTGCCGTTTGCAACCACCACTGGCATCTTCCGCATCGTTGTACTCCAGACAGGATGGCTCCAATTTACGACGCACCAACTTTGCACGCAGAATTTCAGTTACGGTATTGAGTTTATTGATGTCATCACCAACCACCGTAATACTATTCTCACCCAGTTCAATACTGGCCTTGCTAGCCTTAAAATCATAACGGGTGGTGATTTCCTTGATCACCTGATTCACCGCATTGGTCATTTCCTGCATATCTGTTTCACTGACAATATCAAAACTTGGCATCATTCACTCCTCAAAAAAACTTAAAAGATAAGCAAAATCCTGCCGTCTCAATCTTTGACAAGCAATGCGCCATATCTAGGTTCGCGTCAGCAAGGAGATTCTTAATTGCCCAATACGTTGAAACATGATTACTCAGATCAAGCCTCCAGCACGACAGCAAGTCAGCCACCATCGCAAGGTGCGTCTAAAAGAATGACATCACGAAGTCGTTTTTCACGGCTGTGGTATGGCATTGCCGGCGCCTTGGCTGGTTTTTTCTTTATCCTGCTTTTTATCGCTAGTGCCGGAGATGATGCGCGCGCGCACATGAGCAAGCAGCAGACCGAATGGCTGCATGCCGATTTGGAAACGCCATCCAGCACTATGCCACAGCTACGCATCAGCCGCATACGTTCCGGCGACAACAGTGTGATGGCGTTAGAACGATTAGGCTTTGGCAACAAGGCCAGCCTGCAAATTGTCCATGCTGCCAAGCCACACTATCAATTGAAGAACATTCATATTGGCCATGCCTTTAAACGCACCGATAGCAGCACTGGCATTGATGTCGATTACAATATTAATGCACGACAACGTCTGCACCTGCATCAAGAAAAGGGGCAGAACCAGTGGCAGGCCAGCATCCAAAAGCGTCACATATCCAGCCGTTTACGCCTGGCTACAGGCAACATTGATGGTAGTCTATTTGCCAGTGCAGAACAGGCAGGCATAGATCAGCGCACCACCATGAATTTGGTCGACATCTTTGCATGGGACATCGACTTTGCCCGCGACATGCGCCGTGGTGATACCTTCCGCATCGTTTATGAAGAACATTTTGATGATGAGGGCAATACGCTGGAAAGCAGTATCTTTGCCGCCGAATTCGTCAATCAGGGTAAAAAATTCCAAGCTGTACGCTATCAGAATGCCAAGGCTAAGGTTGATTATTACACTCCCGACGGCAAAGGCATGCAAAAAACCTATCTCAAAGCACCGGTGAAGTTCTCTCGTATTTCTTCGCGTTTCAGTACCCGCCGCAAACATCCCGTACTTGGCTATACACGCGCCCATCGCGGTGTCGATTATGCCTCCCCACGCGGCACACCGATTCACGCACTCGGTAATGGAAAAATTGTTTTTAGAGGCTGGAAAGGCGGTTATGGCCGATTCATTCTGATCCGCCACAATACCCGCATCCATGCCACCGCCTATGGTCACATGCGCAGCTTTGCGCGCGGCCTCAAAGTGGGATCGCGTGTCAAACAAGGCCAGATCATCGGTTATGTCGGCATGTCAGGGCTCGCTACTGGCCCCCATTTGCATTTTGAATTCCGGGTGCGTGGACGCGCAGTCAATCCTTTAACAATCAAGCTCAAACATCCATCCAAGCCTGTAGCGCGTTCACAAATGGCACGTTTTAAACAACAAACGACCCCGTTAATGCAACAACTGCAGCAATCCAGTACAGTTCAAAAATGGGGCTGAATACATTGACAAACAACGCATCAACAAGCAACCCAGAATCAACCATCAGCACACAGCATCAAACATGGCTGGATAAAGCGCACCGCGTACTCGATATCGAGATTGCTGCTATTCAGATGCAACATGACGTGCTCGACACCACCTTTGTGCAGGCTGTCGAAACCATTCTGGGGCTGAGTGGCAGGCTGGTCGTCGTTGGCATGGGAAAATCCGGCATCATTGCAAAAAAAATCGCTGCCACCTTTGCATCAACCGGCACGCCTGCATTTTTTGTCCATGCCGCCGAAGCCCAACATGGCGACCTCGGCATGATTACCGGCCATGATGCCGTGCTGGCTCTCTCGCACAGCGGTGAAACCGCAGAAGTCTGCGGCCTATTGCCGGAAATTCGTCGCCGTGGTGCAAGCGTCATCGCCATCACCGGCAACACTGCTTCCACCCTGGCTCAATATGCCGATATCGTTTTACATATCCCGGTCACCCAGGAAGCCTGTCCGCTCAATCTCGCACCCACCGCATCCACCACCGCCACGCTGGCGCTCGGCGATGCACTGGCCGTCGTTATTCTCAAAGAACGTGGTTTTAAAGAAGAGGATTTTGCCCGTGTGCATCCGGCCGGCAGTTTGGGGCGCAAATTACTGCGGGTTGCCGATGTCATGCATCAACAGGATGAATTACCGCTGATCACTGCGGATGCAAGCTTGCGCGAAGCCATTGTGATCATGAGTTCTCACCGCATGGGTATCACCGGCATCACCGATAACAACCGCCTTACAGGCTGCCTGACCGATGGTGACCTGCGCCGCATTCTGGAGGCCGGACACATCGACATTAACGCGCCGGTACACAGCCTCATGCACGCAAGCCCCACCACCATTGCCGCAGACAAACTGGCCAGTGAGGCATTGCACTTTATGGAAGCCCGAAAAATCACCGTATTGTTCGTCTGCGATGCACAACAGCAGGCCATCGGCATTATTCATATTCACGATATCCTTCAGGAGGGCATCGCATGACTCAAGCCAACCACGGCCATTCAAATCAACAAACCGGCTTCGATTTCCCCTTTGAAAAAGCCCAAAACATTCGCATGCTCATCCTCGATGTCGATGGTGTCATGACCGATGGCTCGATCATTATGGATCAGCATGGTGATGAACTCAAAGCCTTCAACGTGCGCGATGGTCACGGCATCAAGATGTTGCAACGTGCAGGCATCGCTATCGGCATTATTACCGGCCGCAGCTCGGCCGTTGTTGCCGCCCGCGCTGCTGATCTCGGCATCGAATTTATTATCCAGGGCTGTTTGAACAAAGCCGAAGGCTTATTGCAAATGCAACAGAGCACGGGCATCCAAGCCGAGCATTGCGCCATGATGGGCGATGATGTGCTGGATCTGCCACCGATGTACCAATGCGGCCTCAGCCTGGCTCCAAGCGATGCACATCTGGCCGTACTCGCATACAGCGACTGGGTCTCCGATCATGCCGGTGGACGCGGAGCGATTCGGCAAGCAGCCGAAGGGCTAATTCTGGCAGCAGACAAATGGGATGAAATTATCAAAGCCCGCTATGATATCAGCCCGGCCGCATGCGGCTGGAACCGTTAACCCCAGCCACACCTCATGCAACAAAAATCCTGGTCTGGCATCAAATGGCTTAGCCTCGGGCTATCCGTTGGCAGTATCGTGCTAGCCATTGTCCTGATGCAGGAATCCGGCAACGAGCAGCCCGCCAGCACAAATAAACCGACAACAGAAGAGCCCAAAACCCAAGTAGAAAGTCCAGTCATCGTTGAACGTAAAGACGGCAACATGGTCTGGAAACTACGCGCTGAAGAAGCCAACCAGCAACTCGATGGCAGGATGCGTTTAAGCAAGCCCGTGCTCGTACTGTACACCGAAACAGAGCAGCAAATTCATGTTGTCAGTCAACTGGCATGGTTTAATCCCTTAACCCGCGATTTGCGTTTCGAGCGTGAGGTGCTGGTTCGTTATAAGACATGGTCCATATCCACCGACATCATGACCTACAACAGCAGCAGTGATGAATTGCACATGCCCAACGCATTCAAACTCTGGGGTGATAGCATTACCGCACACGGAAAAAACATGCGCTTGCAGCGCAGCAGTGAGGAGGTCAATGTCGATGATGGTATCTGGATCGAAGACCGCAACCCACACTGGCAGGGAGCAACACCATGACGTTTCACCATAACACACACAGCAGCAGTCTAAAGCCATTCTTATTTTCACTCGCTCTTCCGGCCTTTGCCGTGCTACTGCTGATTAGCTCCCCCGCTCAACTGCAAGCACAGAGTCAGGCTCAAGCATCAAAGCAAGTCCAAGCACCGAAGCAAACTCCAACAAAAAACAAAACCGGCAGTATCCAGATTGAGTCGGAAAAGCTGGTCATTCTGCATAAAAAAAATCAGGCCATATTTACCAAGCGAGTGCATTTAATCCGTGATGACTTTGAATTGTTTGCCGATCGTTTGGTGGCCTATTACAACGACAGCGATCTGGAACGAGCCGAAGCCTTTGGCAACATCAAGCTCAAACAGGGCGACATCAACGGCCATTCGGACAAAGCCATCTTAAATCAACAAACCAACACCCTGACCCTAATCGGCAATGCTGTCATGCAACAACAAGGCAACCGCTTGGAAGGTGAAAAAATCATCCATGACATCAAACTGGAAAAAACACTGGTATTTCCGGCTAAGGGTGGTCGCACCCACATGACCATCGAATCGAACAATGCCGACGACAAGCAAAACAAGCCTACTGCAGGCGCCAATCCATGAGCAGCGTTCATCATTTATCCGCCCGTGGTCTGCACAAGTCCTACCGCAACAAACAAGTCGTCAGCGATGTAGGGATTGATATTTTTTCCGGTGAATGTGTCGGTTTGTTGGGACCCAACGGAGCCGGAAAAACCACCAGTTTTTATATGGTTTGCGGGCTGGTTCAAGCCGATGCCGGTGATGTTAAACTCGATGAACTCGATATCACCCATCAGCCCATGCATATCCGGGCACGCAAAGGCATCGGGTATTTACCGCAGGAAGCCAGTATTTTTCGCAAGCTCAGTGTGCGTGATAATTTATTGGCGATTTTTGAAACGCTGGATATGCCCAGCATCCAGATTGAAGAAGAACTGGAAGGCTTGTTGATCGACCTCGGCATTGAGGGCGTGCAACATCAAAAAGCCTTCACCTTATCCGGCGGCCAACGTCGTC
>CAZKHV010000103.1:0-3305 GCA_964552605.1 uncultured Zetaproteobacteria bacterium
GGCTAACTCGGGTAAATTAGGTAATTGGATGCAGCAATAGTTATGCCATTATTTCACTCCTTCACCATGAAATCCACAATCCACTAATATTGAAAAAAAGGCACATATTCCTATACTACTCTGCATGCTAAAATCATTGATCAACCGCAGAATAGCAACCACCCTTTGCTGTGGGTTGATTATTTCGTTTAGCGTTTTTTTCCTGTTAAAAAACTGGGAAGAAAGCAATCGTTCCAATGAATTCAATTATAAAGCACAAGATCATGCTGCAGCCATTCAAACCGAGTTTGAACATGTGCTCAAAAACATCGCTGAAGTGCGTTTCCTGATTGAACATCAAATTAATATCAATAGATTTAACTCTTCAAATCCCAAGGGTTTTATGCCCATGGCAGAACAGTTGATTCTGGATGACTCCAGCCTACTCAGCATTATTTGGACTCTCCGGCAAGCAACACCGAACCAGTCAGCACACCTCAACATCCTCTATCTCAAAAATGGCTCTCAGAACCCGAATGAAATAAACGACCTCAATATTGATGATGCATACGATGAACACATCTACGGCCTCTCCGTGCTTGATCAGAAGCCATTAATCACTGCTTTTATTCACCATGATACGGTGCGATACAACGAAGTGAATTTCGTTGCCAAAGTTGCCGATCGCATGCAAAACAGCGTCCTTTTCAACGGCCAACATATTGGTTCATTGGTTGTGGAAATGAATGTAAATATTTTAATTGAACGAGCCATCACAAAGCTCCCTGTCTCAGCTCAGGATATTTCTCTCTATATTCTGCATCCCGATGGTAGCAAACAAACCGTATATACTCATTTATCCCGTAGCCGCACTGCCAATGAAATGACGACCCGTACAAGTCTGCATACTAACGTTCCATTTAAATTCTCCGGTTTACACTGGCAATTGGAGTTTGAGGCTGCACCGAAATTTTTGCGCACTCATCCGGTTGTGCTGGCATGGCAATCACTGAGCCTATGTTTATTGCTAACCTTCTTTTTGGTGTGGTATACCTACTTCACCCGCAAACAAACCTTGCTCATCGAAGACCAAGTCATTGCACGCACGGATGCCTTGAACAAAAGCCAAAACAAACTACGACGTATTATTGATAACTTGCAGGATCTTTATTTTCAAACCGATCAATCCGGTATCATCAACGCCTGCTCGGCCTCTGTGGTTGATTTATTGGGTTATTCTGAAGCCGAAGTGCTCGGGACATCGATGCAAGACTTTCACGCCGACCACAACGACCTAAAAAAATTATTCGCTGCCATGCAAGGTTCACCACAAGGAAAAGTATCCAATTTTGAATGTGAATTCGTCCACAAAGATACTCACCATATCTGGACATCCAGTAATGCACAGTTCATTTACGACGCTGATCAACAGATTAGCGGCATCGAAGGCACGGTTCGTGATATTAGCGCCAAGAAAAATAGCGAGCAGGAAAAAGAAGACATGCAGCGCCAACTCGAACACGCCCAGCGTTTGGAATCGCTCGGCATTCTGGCTGGCGGCATTGCACACGATTTTAATAATATTCTCGCCGCCATCATGGGTAATGCTTCCTTAGCCGATCATAAAGTCTTGCAGCACCCAGAGGAGAGTAAAGTCCATTTGGATAAAATTATGCGAGCATCCGAAAAGGCTTCATCGTTATGTCAGCAAATGCTGGCCTATGCCGGTCAAGGACGCTTTATTATCGAGCCGATCAATCTTTCTACCCTGCTCAATGAGGTCACCAGCCTCTTGGAAGTTTCCCTCTCTCCAAATGTAACCATTCATTACCAGTTGCACGATTGTTTGCCTTATATCAATGGGGATCATGCACAGTTGCAACAGCTATTGATGAATTTCACCACCAATGCCAATGAGGCCATCACCGAGAAAGGTGAGATATCCATCCGAACAGGGGTTCGCCCAGCCGATGAAATCGATTTAACCCAACAAATCGGCTCCGACAAACCAGCCTCTGGCGATTATGTGTATATCTCCTTTGCAGATACAGGCTGTGGCATGGATAAAGAAACCCTGAATAAAATATTCGATCCTTTTTTCACCACCAAATTTACCGGCCGCGGGCTCGGCATGAGTGCTGTGCTCGGCATTATCAAGGGGCATCATGGTTATATTCAGTGCGATTCAAAACCTGGTCATGGTACAACCTTTACCGTGCTCTTTCCGGTCAATCTGAATCAACCGAATCAACCGAATCAATCCCCTGATACAAGCCCCGCGATAACAATGCCGCAAACCACATCCGGCTTTGTACTGGTCATCGATGATGATGAAAATATCCGGGAAATTGCTCAAGCCATGTTAGAAGATTCCGGTTGGCAACATATGAGTGCTGCTGATGGAGAATCCGGCATCGATATATTTCGAGAGCATCATGCTGACATTGTTGCAATCATTCTGGATATGACCATGCCCGGCATTGATGGACTAGCTACACTGGAAGCCATCCAAGGCATCGCACCCGATGTTAAAATCATTGTTTCCACCGGCTACAGTGAACAAAAAGCCAGCCAATATTTTGCCGGCAAACAGATCTCAGCTTATTTACAGAAACCGTATAGTCTGGAACAACTGCAACACCAAATATGCGCTATCAGCGTGCCCACCACTACACCAAACAACCCCACATCAGAACAATGACTTCGAGTCATTCTTGAAGAAATCCAACTATTCAAATTGCCGCTCAGTGCTGTTGTAAGGAGGGATTACCTAAGTAGCTCTTAATATACAGCAGTAATCTCATAACTGCGTGTTACACCGGCGATACTGATTTCAAAATCATCCTGCGCAACTTTACCCATTAAAGCGGCACCCAATGGTGCTTTGGGCGTGATCACAGTGAGCCAATCATCGCCACACTGCAGCTTTAAACCACCCGCCTCAGCAGCCAACCACAACAACTGCTCTTGCCCCTGCTCATCCTGCAACTGCAGCAAGGACGATAAACCAATCACGTCAGTGGATGGATTCAAGCTAAGGGCTTTAAAATAAGCCAGTCCACGCTCCACTTGCAGCAAACGTATGCCCTGCCCCTGCGCTAGGTACGATGCCTCCAAACCCATGGTTTCATATTTACTCGAACCCAGACAATCCGCATGGGTCGCCGTATCGCGAGCGAGTTTCACTGCCTGCTCCAATATCAATAAATCACGTTGAAGCTGAATAATGATTTGGGCTAGAATATCCCGTTTATCAGGCAGCATAGTTTACTGATCCTTGATCCGCCTCTGATTCCGATTCCGATTCCGATTCCGATTCCGATTCC
>CAZKHV010000103.1:3405-4993 GCA_964552605.1 uncultured Zetaproteobacteria bacterium
ATTCCAATTCCAATTCCATCATAGCGCCAATACTACAGATTTATAACACGATAACTTCCACCTATCATGCCAGTATGCCGTCCAACAGCAGTCTTCCATCCTACAGATTAGAGATCAATTCGGAGAAATAATATCATGTCCAGACCACTAAAAATGTTTATGCGCGGTAAGCGCGTCACTATGTTACAAGAAATATTGCGTCGCATGGGTTATCCGATGCATGATCAAACGGGTCTGTTCGGTGCATCCACCCGTGAAGGCATCAAAGACTTTCAAAAAAGGCAGGGCTTAAAACCCACCGGAAGCGTTGATGATGATTTACTCAACACCTTGCAACAAGGCCCATCATCCACCCCTCCCGCAAGCCCAGAAGCTCCCGCGCACTCGACTTCCCCCACTCTCTGTAACCAGCAACAGCTCGATGCACTCACTGCACTATTGATTGATAAAGGTATCATCACCAAGGCAGAGCTTAATCAACAGATGGCACAGCCCAAGCCTCTGCGCGTCACCCAATCGCCGTTGGTGTGATGCAGTCAGGTCGCTCCGATTTTTTTACGGCCAGAGTTCACCTCTCACATCACCGTTCAACTACTGGCCGAAGAATCCATCAACCTGATCCGTCCACATGGACAGGGTCGGCGACGCACACGCTACGATTTACGCCAAAATCTACCCGCATCCATACATGTATTTCACATGAATATGCGCAGCTATAAATATGATTATAAAGGCTTTTATGATCTCTTAAAACGCTACTTTCGGTTCAAGAAAATCAACACTCGGAGACTGGCATCCAAGCTTTGTTCATAACGGTTCTTATACAAGGTGTTTATCGTCTCCGGTTCAATTTGGCACACTTGAGGCAGGCTCACCATACGATGTTTGGCTTGATCAAACACATTGCCGCACACGCCATACGTATAAAACCCAACCCGGTTCACATCCATGCCCTGCGCTGATAAATCCCACAATACTGTCCACTGCCGATCACTACGCTCATCGATATGTTCAACTATCGCCGCCCGGGTATCCTGCGCTAAACGAGTCAGTGTCGTTTCAGGTGATTCGTGCTGCTCAAGAAAAGCGCTGCATGGAATGTCTTTTTTTTGAACAGATGACGTATCAAAAACATAACCATCAAAATCATCCGGCTTAAATATATCATGATAAATAGGCACCACATGAGCCGGAACCGCCATATCCTGAACAAAATGCAGCACTTCTCCGCTCAAGATAAAAAAGTCCTTATCCCTTAAAGCCATTCTCTGACTGGCCAAAATCACCTTTTCAATAAAAATACGATGCAAGGATCGATTCATATGCAACCAATTTTTTTCAATGCTGGCATGCGGATCATCAGCATCATCCAAGCCCGCATCATAAAAATGCCAGTTCCACAAACGTGACAACGAACGCCTCAAATGCAACAACGAAAAGCGATCAATATCCCCACTTGCAGCAGCAAGAAGCGATCCGTTATCAGCATGAATTTCCCTCAACTGGTTCGGATAAGACTGCTGACAGGTTTTATAATAACTCAACGCGATACCGGTTATGCCTTCATGATAATCACCCTTAAATGCAT
>CAZKHV010000104.1:0-4987 GCA_964552605.1 uncultured Zetaproteobacteria bacterium
GCGCAGCAAAAACAGACGGGTTGATATTGTGGTGTATCAATGATGCTTGCCGCTAGGCAAACACAGCGTCTGAGCAACAGATTGAATAATAAACACAGATACCAAAACACACGATGAACGTGGAGGAACGGCATGGCAGATAACGAAGAAAGCGAAGATAAAGGGAAATCCGGTGGTGGTGGCGGCATACTACCGATCATTAATCTCGTTTTACTGGTACTGGTCTTGGCCGTTGGTGGCTTTGTCGCATGGAAACTCATGAGCATGGAGCAACCGGCGGAAGAGTCCGTGGCAGCCGTTGAGCAGAGCGATGAAACCGTAATCCCCGAAGCCGATGAAGAGTCCGATGCGCCACCGGTATTTATGGACATCGATAACATCACTGTCAATCTGGCCGATACCGATCAAAGCCGCTTCTTACGCGCAAAAATTAAAATCGAAGTACGCAATGAAGAAGCAAAAATTAAAGTATCCGAACGCATGGTCAAAATTAACGACCTGATCATCACTGTTTTATCCAGTAAAAAGTTTTCTGAAATTCGCACCCCGCAAGGTAAATATGCACTCAAAGAAGACCTCATTTATCGGATGAATCGAGCCGTCGGAGGCAAGCCGATCAAGAACCTTTATTTTACCGACTTCGTATCACAATAGTATCATGCATATCCTGAGACATACCACGGAGGAAACGCATGAGTGAACCCATACTTGCACCGGAAGAAATCCAGGCGCTGATGGCTGAAATAGCGCCAGCGGAGCAAGCCGATGCGATGTTTGCATCCTTGCCACCCATGCCTCAGCCCGAACAAGTGGAGATCTATCATTTCGATCACGTCGATGAGGATAGCCCCGAACGCTATCCGATGTTTGTCAATCTTCAGGAACGCTTGGTAGAAATGTTTGATGAGCAGTGGGATGAACTCTTCAAACGCGATATCAGTGTTCAATTGAATCGACTGGAAAACAGCACCTATAAAAATCTGATCACAACCGAACATCCGGAAGTCTATTTTGTATACGAAGTCGAAGATCATGGCCGCATGATGGTCACCTTTGATACCGCAATTATTGTCGCTTTTGTCGATGCCATGCTCGGTGGTGATGGTGAGGCCGCCGATGAACCGGACAGCTTATCACCGGTTGAACTGCGTTTGAGTGAACGCATTGCCAGCAAAGTAGCCGAGACGCTTAACGCATTATGGAAACCCGTGTTTCCGTTGCAGTTCAACATGTACAAACTCGATCATGACCCACAGTTTTTATCTGTCACCAGTGCGATGGAAAAATGTTTCAGTAGTTATTTCGATATTAAATTGAGTGATGATTTGAGCGGCCAGCTGGGTGTGCATTATCCACTGCCTTTTCTTGAACCCATATTAGAGCTCCTGCGGGTCGCGCTCAGTGATGAACCGACAAGTGGCGATAGCGAATGGTCGGATCAGTTGATGCATCGGATTTCTCAAACACCCACCGATGTGTGTTTTGAAATGGGACGTTGTCAGATTGATATCGGCACCTTCCTCGCCCTCAAACCGGGAGAGTTTTTACCTCTAAAAACCAGAGCCAGCGACCCATGCTCGTTATGGGTTGAAAATGTACCCATGTTTCAAGCCCGAGCCGGCGACCGCGAAGGCATTCTGGCTGCAGAAATTATAGCCCCCATTCAGCAAGGAGATATCTCATGAGTGATCCAGACAACACAATCGAAAATCAAGCCCCCGATATGCAAGGCGGCGGCCAAACAGCCAACCTCGAAACCATTATGCATGTACCGCTGGAAATCAGCGTGGAACTGGGGCGCGTTAAAATGCCTTTGCACCAAATCGCCCGCATGAACAAGGGCATGGTGATTGAACTGAATAAAGAAGCCAATGCTGAAGTCCAAATCCTCGCCAATGGCAGCATATTCGCCAAAGGCGAAGTGGTATCGACCGGCGACAAACTGGGTGTCCGTATCACCGAAGTGGTCTCTGCTTCCGCCCGCATCAACACCTTGTCGTCGTAACAGGAAGCTCTCTCAAAAATGGAAACCGGCATGTTATCAATGCTCGTGCAATCGATGGTCGGACTGGCCTTTGTCCTGGGTCTATTTGCCCTGTTGGTATGGGTTGCACGACGACTAAATTTGCATCAGGGCGGCCCTATTCGAGGCAATTTTAAAGTCATTCAACGTATCCATATCGATAGCAAAAATAGCATCGTTGAAATCCGTCATAACGATCAGCACTATCTGCTCGGCTTATCCCCCGGCGGCATGGTGCAATTAAAACCAGGGCAAAGCCTCAAGCCAAGCAAGGCCATCAACAAATGAACACACAGACCATGTTAAAATACCCCAGCCTGTGGCTATTCTTTGCTATCGCCTTATGCCTGCCTGGCTGGGTTTATAGTGCCGAGATCCCCACCCTGTCATTAAGCCTGGGCGACAGCAGTGATCCCGACTCCTGGTTTACTGGCCTGAAAATTCTTGCCATGATGACCATTCTGACTTTGGCTCCATCGATTCTGGTCATGATGACTTCCTTCACCCGCATTCTCATTGTCTTTGCTTTTCTGCGCCAGGCCATGGGCACACAACAATCACCATCCAATCAGATCTTGGTTGGTCTGGCTCTGTTCTTGACCTTGTTCATCATGATGCCGGTATGGGATAAAATTGACAGCAATGCACTCACCCCTTACCTCAACGAAGAAATCACCCAATCCGTAGCCGTTGAGCGAGCCATTGAACCGTTAAGCGCATTCATGATCAAGCAAACCAGGGAAGATGATCTCATCTTATTTCTTGATGCTGCCAAATTAGAAAAACCAGCCAAAGCTGAAGATATACCCTTGTATGTATTGATTCCTTCGTTTGTCATCTCCGAATTACGCACGGCCTTTGAAATTGGTTTTCTGATTTATCTGCCCTTCGTCATCCTGGATATGGTCGTGGCCAGTGTGTTGATGAGTATGGGTATGATGATGCTGCCGCCTGTGATGATTTCACTACCCTTAAAAATCATCCTATTTGTTCTGGTCGATGGCTGGCATTTGATCACTGCCAATCTGCTCGCCAGCTTCAAGATGTAGCTGTGTTCATGATTCCCTTATCCTTTCAAACCATGCAATGCGCTTCAGGCATGCGATTATGACTCCGGACTTTGTCATTCAACTCGGCAGCGAGGCTGTCAAAATGGTATTGTTTATTTCTTTACCCATGCTGATTGTTGCTCTGGTCGTGGGTATTGCTATCTCGTTGTTTCAGGCCGTCACCCAGATTCAGGAAATGACTTTAACATTTGTACCTAAAATTATTGCCGTATTTGCCGCCGTCATTCTGGCAGCGCCCTGGATGACAGAACGCCTGGTCTCCTTCACCCGCGATATTTTTAATATGATTCCCAGCATCACCAATTAAGCATCTGGGATGAGCAAATAATGGATTTCCCCTGGTTTGATGTCCAACAGATTAGTGTCGCCTTATTGGTTTTTTTGCGTGTCGGTACGATGATGATTCTATTGCCCGTACTCGGGCACCAATTGATCCCTTCGCAAGTCAAA
This sequence comes from uncultured Zetaproteobacteria bacterium, assembly GCA_964552605.1. Taxonomy (GTDB): domain Bacteria; phylum Pseudomonadota; class Zetaproteobacteria; order Mariprofundales; family Mariprofundaceae; genus Mariprofundus. Next base: position 3,544 of record CAZKHV010000104.1, read on the forward strand.
GTCGGTTTTATCGTCTTGCTCACGGTGTTGGTTTACCCATTAGTGGAAGATCAAGTACCCAACATCCCTCTCAAGCCCATTGCTTTTGCCGCCATCGCATTGCAAGAAATGCTCATTGCTGCTGCCCTTGCCCTTTTTGCCCAGCTTGTTTTTACCGCCGCTCAATTTGCAGGCCAATTAATGAGCTTTCAGATGGGCATGACCGTAGCCAACGTCTTTGATCCAGTCACCCGCAGCCAGCAATCGATTCTTTCGCAACTGGCCACCACCTTAGCCATGTTACTTTGGGTCATTGTCGGCGCCCATCATATGTTCATCCACACCTTAATCGATTCATTCACCCTCTTTCCCATCGATCAAAAATGGTACTTTCCAGCCTTTATGGATCTCACCCATGCCGCCGCCAATATGTTTATTCTAGCGTTGAAACTCGCAGCCCCCATCATGTTACTGCTGACCTTTGTATATATTGCACTGGGTTTATTGGCACGCGCCGTACCTCAAATCCAAGTGTTTTTTGTCAGTTTCCCTCTTACCGTTGGTTTAGGTTTACTCACCTTCGCGCTCGGCATGCCAGCCATGGTTTACCTGATGAGTGATGCATTTATCAATCTATCCGGTCAACTGCCCCTATTCCTACGTCATCTCGGTGGTAATTAACCCCACCATCGAGGACATTGCTTTTTGCACTTGTGCTATCCGATGCCATAATCGCTGGATGAAAATTATTACCGCTAATTTGAATGGCATTCGTGCCGCTAGTAAAAAAGGATTTTGGCATTGGTTTGCAGAACAGGATGCCGATTTCCTCTGCCTGCAAGAGCTCAAGGCACATGCCCACCAAATCCCTGCCGAAGCTACACCCGATGGTTACCATCATCATTATCACTTTGCTCAAAAGCCGGGTTATTCCGGTGTCGCTTTGTACTCGCGCTTAAAACCCAATGCTATCCATATCGGCCTCTCTGAACTCGACCCCGACAGCGATTGGTCGGACATGGATGCCGAAGGCCGTTTTGTCATGGCTGATTATATCACCAGCGATGGCAATACATTATCTGTGATCAGTGTTTATTTTCCCTCCGGCTCCAGCTCAGGCATACGTCAGGCTATTAAAATGACCTTTTTAGAACGCTTTTTACCCTTAATGCAACGCCTGAAAAATGATGGCCGCGAACTGATTGTTTGTGGTGACATCAATATCGCGCATCAACGTATCGATTTAAAAAACTGGCGCGGCAATCAAAAAAACTCTGGTTTTCTGCCGGAAGAACGAGCCTGGTTTGATCAATGGACTAAAGCCGGTTTTCACGATGTCTTGCGTCAGCTTTATCCCGACAAAGAACAATACAGCTGGTGGTCCAATCGCGGACAGGCACGCGCCAACAATGTTGGCTGGCGCATTGATTATCATATGTGTACCCCCGCAAGTGCGGCATTGATT
>CAZKHV010000105.1:0-4900 GCA_964552605.1 uncultured Zetaproteobacteria bacterium
TCGAGCCCTGTTCGATGATGGCGTAGGCGCGGGTGGAAATGCCGGTATCGAGAAATAAATCGACCACATCTTTGAGGCGCACTATCTTGCCATTGATAAACGCATCGGAAGCACCATCACGCATTAAACGTCGCCGGATGCGTATTTCATGGAGCTGATGGTAGGGGGCAGGTAAAGCACCGGCTTCAATGCTGAAGGTTAATTCGACATCGCAAATGGCGACCGGCGCGCGGCTGTCCGAACCCTGAAAAATAAGATCATCCATGACCCCACCACGCAAATGACGGGCGGAATGTTCCCCCAACACCCAGCGCAGGGCATCAACGATATTGGATTTGCCGCAACCATTAGGCCCGACAATGGCTGTGATGCCCTGATCCAGATCAATTTTGGTCGGATCGACAAACGATTTGAAACCGGCTAGTTCAATGCGTTTTAAGCGCATGGTCGTTTCAATAAGAAAATGTTTATTTTACCCGAACCCATTAGCTAACATTCGCAGGAAAAGTGCCGAAATTCAAGTTGGGCAAGGCTATGCCCAGAATACAAGCTGGGAGCAGGCGGGTCGGTGTCTGCTTAGTGCTGGCTTTTCTTGATGTGATTGAGGCATAAAAAACTGATCAAACAAGCGCTAAAGCTGGAAGCAACAATCATGTACAGCACAATCAACTGCGCGACTGCCGCATCAATGGCTGTGGCTCCGGCCAGAATCATGCCGACAAAGATGCCCGGCATGTGCACAAGCCCGACCAAACGCAGGGTATCCACGGTTGGAATCAGCGCCATCTGCAAGCCTTCACCGATTTCGCCGCCGGATTTCAAACGTTCAAACATGATTGACATCGCATTCATACCATTAGCAGCAATCATGCTGCCGAGTGGAACCAGTGTGCGGGTATCATCAGAAACCGAGCCCATCAGACTTAACCACGGCAGAGTAAGCAGGCAAGCGGCCACTAGGCCTGCCGTACTTGCCAGCCATGTGCTGCGTGCAGCATCATAATGACTGGCACTATTGTGAGCCGCGAGGATACAAAAACCGAGAATCAACAAGGCTTGTGCCGCATGCGACTCGATATCAAAGATCCAGTGCAACACAAATGCCAGTGCAAGCAATTGCAGTAAGCCGCGACCGGATGCAATCAACATGCGGCGTGAGAGTCCGAGCTTTTCGCGCTGTGCCCAGAAGGCCACTGCGGCAATCAATAACCAGGCCGCAAATAGTTTAATTAAGGTGTCTGTCATGCCTGCATCAATTGGCATCATGGTTCCTTGCGCGTTGCGTTTTCATGCAGGTGGGGAGGATGTCATTGGCGAGGCTGGATTCAACAGTGTGGTTTAATCGATAATCCGAACCGCAATCTGATTGAAGCCACGAATTTTTCCGATGTATTCCATTTTTAAGCCGGATTCATCCAAGAACTCCATCAAGGCTTTGTATTCGCAATCGCCATCAACCGGAATCGATAAATATTCATCAAACAAGATGACCGTGCCCGGCTTGATCATGTGGCCAAGCGATTCAAATATGGTCTTGGTTGAGGAATAAAGATCACAATCGACATGCATAAAGGCAATCGTTTCATCTTTGTGCTGTTCCGCAAACTCAGCCAAGGTCTTATCAAACCAGCCTTTGACCGGATGAATATTCGGGCGAATATCCGGGATGTTCCCAGCAATTCCGAACGTGCCCTGATCGACTCCAACATGCCAATCTTCCGGCAAGCCTTCAAACGAATCAAAACAGTAAAACTGTGTGTTCGGGCTCAAGCTACCCATAATGTTCATCGATTTGCCTTTGTAAGTGCCAAATTCGAGATATAGCCCGTTCGCGGCAGCCTGATTCAAGCCATGCGCATAATGCTGCATGATGGTTGAGAATTCCGGACAATCGGGCATGTGCTCCTGCTCAAACTTGGCAAAGGCTGTGGCGATTTCAATCGCCTTGATTGAATCTTTATGTGAGAGGCCGAGAATAATCATGCGCTGCAACATCTTGCGAAATTTCCGGCGTATTGTTTCTTCTGTTTTGATATACATCAGCTTTGATTCTAAACGAATGGTTTTCATCAATGACATCGAAAGGCTCCTGAAAAAGGCCATTGTGGCGGCAGCGCCCAATATTTCAATATATTCACACGGCATTCGCCAAAAGCATGTGCCGTAGTAAGCTTGCCCATCATGTCCAAGTCATCTCAGTCACCTGATCCGAAAGCTTCACGCAATGAGACACTATTAAAAGTGTATGCTGATCTGGTGCAGTTGTATCCGGATAATGCGCGTTATATCAAACAATATGCCGAACTGCTCATCAGTATGGGCAAGATGGCGACCGCCATCGACATGTTGCGTCAATTGCACAGCCTGTTGCTCAAAGGCGGCCAATCCGGCAAGGCCGATGCATTGATGAAACATTATCCCATGATTGGACGTATGCGCGAATCCGCTGGTGAGGGTGAACATATTCAAGCTTTGCTGCCATCTTTCATGCGCAATCGTTTGTGGCGGCTCTTGCATCAGAAACGTTTGCGTGAAGGGCAACATTTGTTTCATCGCGGCGAAATGCTCGACACACCCTACCTTGTTTGTGCGGGTGAGCTGGCTGAATTTTCCAGTGCAGCGGATGGTACACCTGTATTACTTAATCTGATTCAGGCTGGTGATATTGTGGCTGAAGATAAATTGTTGCAGGTAAGAGTTCAGCAAAGCGATATCGTTGCCAATAAAGCCAGTATTGTTGTGAAACTGCCACGTAAAAAAATGATACAAGCTCTGCTGGATCGACCGTTATTGAAAAAAACAATCATGCGTAAAACAGCACAGCGCCGTTTGCTGCGCTTGATTTCTTCCAGTCCGGTATTGCAAATCATTCCATTGGATATGCGCCAACAGCTGGCCAAGGATAGTTATATCGAAAGCTATACGGCGGGCACGACGATTCACAAAGCCGGTGAAAAACTGAATCATGTTGATTTGGTGGTTGATGGGGAGGCCACCTTTCATTGGCGTGATCAGCATAATATCAAGCCATTAAGCAGCCTGAAGCCCGGTGCGCTGATTGGTGAAACTGCCGTTATTCATGACAGCGGTTGTCCGGCCGATTTGCTTACTCAACATGGTGTGACGATGGTGCATATTTCGTATGCGGCTTTTCTCAATATCCTTGAGGCGTATCCGCCCTTGCACCAAAAACTAACGGATTATACCGAGACTCAGCGCAGTCAGTTGATGTCCAAACTGAATGAGCTGCAAACTCAGCAAATGCCCTGAATTATAGATTCGCCAACACATTCATGGTGATGCGCTTGGTGTAGTCATTAATTTTCCAATGCGTGGGCATCCAGCCGACTAAAAAACGATAAAAGTCGGCTTGTGCGATGGGGTAAAGGCTGCGCCACTCCGCTTCCAGTTCAATCCAATCAAGCAATGAAACATGGCGTGTTAGCGCCTGCTTTAAGGCAGTAAAATAGTAATCTAGCAGATCGCTCTCATAAGCTTCATGCTCCCGATCCGATAAACAGCTGCCCAGCAAGTAGGCCACATCCCCCATGCCGCAACCACCACCGACATATTGGAAATCAACCGCAGCGACAGCGCTGCCATCATTGGCAAAACAAAAATTCGCCAGCTTGGCATCACCATGAATCAGACTTTTGTACGTGCAGTTGTTCAGCAACGAATCCAGTACGGGAGCCGCATCACGCAAGACATCGTCATCCATCGCTGCCAGCTCATCTGGCCGTGTCGCCAAATGCCAGTAGCTGCCCACCGGCCATAGCTGATGCGTTTCAGTGCCCATAAATGTCGCATGAAAGTTCGCCAGCCAGCTTAAACAGAGTTGGATATCATGAATGTCCACATTGCTTTTTCGTAGGGCAAAGCCAGATGCATCCAAATCCTCCAAAATCATCACATGTTCATCGGCAATGCTTTGCGAGGCATAACAGTGCGGTACACGGCAGTGCTCATCACAGCGCTGCGCCCAATCTTGATACCAGTTCATCTCTACTTCGTACGAACGCACTTTGCGTTGATGCGAATGATTGTTGTGCCAACCGCGCGGATGATTCACCTGGCTGGGAAAACGTACGTGTTTCATCACCAGGCTATCGCAATCTGCACCCTTCAGTGCATAGCGTACGATTTCACCATAACCGCTCCATAGCGATTGAATTACTTCACCACGCTCCGCAGAAGATGCCCCGCTGGCTTGTATGACGATATCATTCCATTGTGTATGCATCTAAACTACCTTTCTCCATTGCCCTGAATATGACATCATCTGCCCTAAATCCTATTTCAAAGGAGATCAACCCTCTGATGCAACGATTATCTTTATCTGTGATGACTCTAGCTCTCCTGCTGACCGCATGTGCGCAACAGCCTGAAAAAAGCACCGCTTCCTCTCCGATGTTACGCCTGCAGTTGCTGCTGACTCAAGCTGCAAGTTTGGCGACGCTGCCGGGTGATGCTGCTCGAAACCATGCTCTTGAGCTTGCTCGCAGAGCAATGTCCGGACCAGAAATGAATGCTATGCACCATGGTGGCGGCATGAATCAATCGATGATGAAAGCCACCCATGATCTCGGTGATGCCGTATTTGAATTGCTCGATGTCACTCCGCAGGCGACCTTGAATGAACACCTGCAACTTGCAGCCCAGGCAGCTCAAATGCGCTTAAGTGGAAAGCTGCTGACTGATGAAATTGCGACCTTCATGCGACAGCAAGGCCAAGACTTGAAAAGCACATCAGCCAATCAAAGTACGGGCAACAGCGCCTACGACAAAGCCGCCGCTCATTTGCTGGCTTTATTGCGCCAGACCGGCTAATCCCCTCACGAAAACAACAAAGCCCACAACACAAGGGTTGCAGGCTTTGTCAATTTTCTTGTCATGGTAC
>CAZKHV010000106.1:0-4708 GCA_964552605.1 uncultured Zetaproteobacteria bacterium
AGGTCGCGTTGCGAACACCCAACGATTGAGTAACGAAATGGTATACTCACCATTTTGTTACTCAAGAGATTGAACCAGCATAACGCTTAAAATATTGTTGTCACAACATAGATTAGGAGATCATTTCAAATGGAAATCAAAACGTTAATTATTGATGATGAAGATTCAGTTCAAAGTATACTCGCTGCATTCCTCAATCGTTATGTCAGTGAACGCGGCATGGAAAGCAAGATCGAAAGCATGTCCGACCCGATCCAGAGTTTATTCGAACTGACCACACGTGGACATGAATACCAACTGGTTTTGCTTGATGTACGCATCCCCAAACTCAGTGGTGACGAGATCTACAGTTCCATCGAACAGGTCAATCCGGACATCCTTGATCGCATTATGTTTGTGACCGGTTACCCTGAAGATTTGTACGAACGTTTTCCGGATAAAACGTTGAATGTGCTGCAAAAACCATTTCGCTACAATACCTTCGCTGAAAAACTGGATAAAGTACTCGGCACGCTTTAAGTCCCTCCTAGGCCAAACGACATTGTACGAAGCGATATGGCACACACCGACATGGCTCAAACAGCATGAATGAAAGCCAGTGGCAAGCGTCTCTTTTTGAGCAACGTACGGCTTGGGCTATCGCGCTATGTGCCATCGTGATCATTGTAATAGCGGCTTCCCAGCCGCAGTGGTTTCAATTCACAGCGGAGCCTGAAACCAGCCAACAGGTTCACCAACAGCCTGTGAGCAAAACAATCACCCGGAAATCGGTCTCCGCCCCTGTGGCACAGGCAGCACAAACAAAACATGCAACCGCCAGCCCAACAAAAACACCGGCAAAAACAAAACCCGTCAGAACAACAAGCAGTAAAAACAAATCCAATCATCAGCCCAACCATCTTCCCAACCCTAAACCGGCAACATTGAGCCATGCAAAACATCCAACAGCAGCACTCAATGCAAGCGGCATTGGCAAAGGTTTTTATGTTCAGATCGGGGCATTTAAAGACAAAAACCGGGCTCAACGTTTAAACAACAAGCTCAAGAAAAAAGGCTGGAGTGTGCACATCATCAGCCGCAAATCGAGCCTTCACGCAATTTGGATCGGCCCGAAATCAACACGTAAAAAGGCTGAAGAACTCTTAAAAACTATTCAACGCAAGCTGAACTACAAAGGCTTTATCGTACAAAACAACACATGAGCAAACGGCAGGGTATTGTTGTTGCCGGGCATCCGGCCACAGCCGATGCCGGTGCGGCCGTGTTGCGTGCTGGTGGCAATGCTGTCGATGCCGCACTTGCCGCAGTATCCACATCATTCTGTGCCGAACCCATGCTCACATCGGCCGGAGGTGGCGGGTTTATGCTGGTCGCGCATGCAGGCAAAAGCATCCTCTACGATGGTTTTGCGCGCATGCCATCAGGCTTATTACCCGACAGCTTATTCGCCGATAATTTAGCAGACTCCGGCCTGCAAGCCATCCCGATTGATTTTGGCGATTGCATCCAGACCTTTCACATTGGTGCTGCCTCAGTCGGCACACCATCCTTATTGGCCATGCTGATTACCGCCCATCAGCAACACGGTAAAATCCCTCTGCACGATGCGCTGGCACCGGGCATCGATGCCGCCAAAAAAGGCGTGCGTTTAAATCATCTGCAAGCCTCCTTTATCAAACTGCTCGCTCCAATACTCAACAGCAACGAACACTGCAAAGCCATCTATGCGCCGCAAGGCCAACTGCTTGGCGCAGGTGAGTTGTTTCAAAATATCGATTTAGCCAATAGCCTTGATATGCTCTGCCATGAGGGCATAGCTGAAATGTACCATGGTGATCTGGCACGCCATATTGTCAGCGCCTGCATGCCGCATGGTTTACTCAATATGGATGATATGAGAGCCAATCAGGTCAATATTCGCCAGCCGCTTTCCACCCCGCTCTTTGCCGGCACACTGTTGAGTAATCCTCCGCCCTCATCCGGTGGCCTGTTGATTTCACTTGCCGCCCGGCTGCTGGAGCAGCTCATGGCGATGGATGAAAGCAGAGCCGTACCCTGGCCTGTGCTGATGAGTGAAGTCCTGCGCATTGCCAGCCGCATTCGTCATGACAATTCAAGCGACCCGGGACTGGATAAACGTATCCATGAAAGCACGATTGCAGCGCATATACTTGCACCCGAACGCCTCAAGCAACACAGAGATGAGATCCTTTGTCAGCTGAAAAACCACACCAATGACACCCAACATGAACCGTCCAATCGTCATGGTAGCACCACCCATATCAGCATTGTCGATAAAACCGGCATGGCGGTATCACTGACCAGCAGCAATGGTGAAGGCTCCGGTATCGTCGTGCCCGGCACGGGCATTCATTTGAATAATATGCTCGGCGAAGACGATATCAATCCACTCGGCCTGCATAGCCTGACGGCTGGTTTCACCCTGCCCTCGATGATGGCTCCATCGATTTACATGAAACACGGCAACCCCGCTGTTGTGCTCGGCAGCGGTGGCTCCAACCGTCTGCGTGGGGCAATCCTGCAAGTGCTCACCCGCCACCTGATGCTCGGTCAAAACATCGAAGCAGCCGTGCATGCACCGCGCTTGCACAATGAAGGCAACCGACTTGATATCGAACCGGACTTTTTATCCGAACAGGAAAAGAATCGATGCCGCGAAGCCGGCTGGGAATTAAACCAATGGCGGCAACAAAGTGTTTATTTTGGTGGTGTGAATGCCATCAGCTGTAATGCCAAGGGTGGCTTGCATGGCTGTGGCGATCCGCGTCGCGGCGGTGCGGTAGCTTATGCCTGATCAATTAACCGCCCTGCAAGTGATCAACCCGGAGCAAGCCGTATTCATCGCGTTCGGTGGCAATCTCGGAGATGTCGCTGCCAGTTTTGATTCGGCACGCAGCGCCATTGGACAGCTCCAGGCCACCCGAATCCGTGATACATCATTATTATATCGTACCCCGCCATTAGGCCCTGCCGGACAAGCCGATTATTACAATGCTGTCATTGCCATTCAATCCAGCCTGACCCCTTTAACGCTGCTCGATGCGCTGCAAGACATCGAAACACAACATCATCGTATCCGGGCTGAACATTGGGGGTCGCGCACACTCGATCTGGATATCATCGCCATCGGCAATCGAATCATTGATACGGATCGTTTGAATGTTCCACACATTGAAATGGCGAACCGCCAGTTTGTACTGCGTCCGCTTTGCGATATTGCCCCAAACTGGCAACATCCCCAACTGCAACAAAATACCTCAGAACTACTGCAAGTATTACTTCAATCTGGAGAAACAGCCTTGCCAAAGGGAATAAAATGGTAACACCCAACACACTCCGTGGAAGAGCTTTAAATCAATGTCATATCGCCATCGAAGGTGCTATTGGTGTCGGCAAAACCACGTTAACACAAAAGCTGGCCGACAAACTCGGATCCAGCGCTTTTTTTGAACAGCTTGATGATAATCCATTCATTGAATTGTTTTATCAGGATCCAACCCGCCATGCTTTATCGGTGCAATTATCATTCCTGTTCTCGCGTTTAAAACACTGGCAATCCCTGCACCAGCAGGATTTATTTACCCAGGGAGTGGTCAGCGATTATATCTTTGCCAAAGATCATATTTTTGCCACCGTCACCTTATCCGATGAAGAACTCACTCTCTATGAGCAGGTATCCCGTCTGATCCAAGTCGATGTGCATCGCCCTGATCTGGTCATTTATTTGCAATCGAAACCCAATGTCATCATGGATCGCATCCGCCGCCGCAACCGCCAGATGGAGCGCGGCCTCAAGATGGATTATTTAAGCCAGGTGATTACCGCCTACGATCAATACTTTTTCCATTATCAGGAAGCACCCTTATTGATTGTGCAAACCGACCGCATCAATTTTGCCGATAACGATCATGCTATCGATAGCCTGATTGAGCGCATTGGCAATATGAGCTCTCAAAGTGAGTTCTGGGCCGATTACAGTTCGACATGAATTCAAGCGGTTTAGAGCGTCAAACTTAAGAGCGAAACGATTTACCGAGCAAAAAGAACTCCGAGGATGTCTTGCGACTGGCTGCCGGTTTAATATTTTTTATTTTTTGAAATGACACCCCCATATCACGGCGAAAACCATCATAACCTTCACCCATAAAGGTTTTCATCAGGATATCACCACCGGGTCGCAAATACTGACGAGAAAAGTGTAAAGTCATTTCGTTCAAGCCAATCATACGCATCTGATCAACCAGTTTATCGCCACTCATTTCCGGTGCCATATCAGACACCACCAGATCAATCTGCCTGCCCTTTAACGCATCAACCAGAGCCTGCTGGCCTTCTGGCGAATCAAAATCAGCCTGAATCAACGTTACACCACCGACTGCATCCAAAGGCAATAAATCAATACCAATCACCAAACCTTCAGATCCGACACGTTTGGCCAGCTCCACACTCCATGAACCCGGCGCACAGCCCAAATCAACCACGACAGTATTTCTCTTGATCTTCAAATCATGTTTTTCATTGTCCAGAATTTCAGTTAATTTGAATGCCGCGCGGGATCGTTTCCCCTCACGCTGGGCGCGTTTGACATGCGGATCATTGGCATGGCGCTGATACCAGGCGGAGGTTTTACGCGCTGCTTTACTCTTTGATGACTGTGCCATTCCTATCTCCTTATTCCTTCATCCGC
>CAZKHV010000107.1:0-4681 GCA_964552605.1 uncultured Zetaproteobacteria bacterium
TCATCACCGGATAAGCCGTCGCAGCCAGCAATGCCAGAGCCAGCACAAGCGTGATCGAACGCCAGCGCATGGCCAAGCCCAATACCGGCGCATGCAAACGTTTGAGCCAGACATTGATAAAATTGCGATCTTCACTCGGTATTTTACCGCGAATCAACAAACCCATCAGCACCGGCACCAGCGTTACCGCCAGCAGAGCCGCAGCAGCCATGGCGTACGTCTTGGTGAAGGCTAGTGGTGCAAACAAACGACCTTCCTGTGCTTGCAAAGTAAACACCGGCAAAAACGAGACGGTAATAATCAGCAGACTGAAAAACAGCGCCGGCCCCACCTCTTTCGATGCCGCACTGACCGCATTCCATCTGGCTTGAAGCTTGGGATTATCCCCCAGCTTCTCCATGTGTTTGTGGGCATTTTCGATCATCACAATCGCCCCATCAATCATCGCCCCGATGGCAATCGCAATCCCCCCTAAGCTCATGATATTGGCAGACAAGCCTTGCCAGCCCATAATCATAAAAGCAATCAGAATACCGATGGGTAACGAAATAATAGCGACCAGGGCACTACGCACATGCATCAGAAAGATGAGGCAGATGACAGCCACCACAATGGACTCTTCAATCAGCTTTTCAGCCAGATTATCGACTGCTCGCTCGATCAAATCACCACGGTCATAGACCGGTACGATTTCAACACCGGCTGGCAATCCCTTTTTCAATTCATCGAGTTTTTCACGCACACGCTCAATGGTGGCCATGGCATTTTCACCAAAGCGCATGATGATCACACCACCGGCCACTTCACCCTGACCATTCAAATCGGCCAGACCACGACGCAATTCCGGCCCTAAATGAATATTCGCCACCTGTTTCAGAAAGATCGGTGTGCCGTTATCATCGACACCAATCGGAATCACTTCCAAGTCATGCAGGCTCTTGATGTAACCCAAACCACGCACCATATATTCGGTTTCGCCCATTTCCACCAGACGACCACCGACATCATTGTTGGAGCGCTGAATGGCATGTTTGATCTTCGATAAGGGAATATTATAGGCCAGCAAGGCATCGGGATTGAGTTCAACCTGATACTGTTTTACAAAGCCACCGATGGAGGCTACTTCCGACACACCTTTAACCGTCTGCAATGGGTAACGCAGATACCAATCCTGAATCGAGCGTAGCTGTGACAAATCATGTGCTCCGGTTTTATCGACCAGGGCATATTCATAAATCCAGCCCACTCCGGTGGCATCCGGCCCAAGTTTGGGAGCAACGGTGGAGGGTAGGCGATCCGCCGCATAGTTGAGGTATTCCAACACACGCGTACGCGCCCAATACATATCCGTGCCATCTTCAAAAATAACATAGACCATGGAGAATCCGAAAAAGGAATAACCCCGCACCACCTTGGTGTTCGGTACCGACAGCATCGCAGTGGTCAGAGGATAGGTTACCTGATCCTCAACCACCTGCGGTGCCTGACCTGCAAAATCGGTGAATACAATCACCTGTACATCCGACAGATCGGGAATGGCATCCAGCGGAGTCGATTTCATGGCCTGGAAACCTGCAAATGAAATCAGCAGGGTCGCAATAAGCACCAAGAAACGATTTTGTATTGAAGCATCAATAAGCGAACGAATCATTTGAGAGTGCCTCTCAAGACCACAATACTACGAGCCAGCGTGAAGCAATGCTGCATTACATGCCCTCCATATTCTTTTTTCCCATATCCATGTCGCCCATGTCCATATCCTGAGACATTTCCATTTCACCCATATTCATGTCAGGCGCATCTGGCTTAGCCAGTGTGGCCTCCATCATTTTCGCTGTTGCTTCTTTGAGTTTGGATTCGGAATCGATCAGGAACTGACTCGAAGTGACTACAATTTCGCCCGCTTTCAGGCCTTCAAGAATCTGCACTTCACCTTCGGAATCAACACCGACCACCACTTTACGCGGCTCGAAATTGCCGGGCGCGCGCTGCACAAACACCTGCTCGTGCTCACCAGTGCGTATAATCGCTTCCGATGGCACAATCACCGCATCAATCTGCTTGCCTGCCTTGATACTCACATTGGCAAACATATCGGGCTTCAAAGCTAGTTTAGGGTTATCAAACTCCACACGCATTTTAACCGTACGTGTTTTAGCTTCCAGATAAGGGTATATATAACTGACCACGCCGGTAAATGTACGGCCGGGAATACCAGCCACTTTCATTTCAGCCGTATCGCCTTCACGTACCCATGGTAAATCATCTTCATACAGATCAACGATCACCCAAACACGGGATAAATCAGCAATCATATATAATTCCGTCTCCGGCGTAATACGCTGTCCCTGACGGGCACCGATTTTCATGATAATGCCATCGAACGGCGAATGAATATGCACGCCCTTCATGATTTTCTGTTTTGTTTCCAGCAAGCGAATTTGATGCGCTGGCACATCCAATAATTCAAGCCGCTCACGTGCCGAACGCAATAATGATTTCGCACCATTGCGCACATCTGGAAACGGACTTTTTTTCAACATTTCCACATTTCTTAAGGCCAGCAGATATTCCTGCTGCGTCGCCACCAACTGTGGCGAATAAATTGACATCAACATGGTGTTTTTGTCGACATGATCACCGGTTCGATCAATGAATAGCTTCTCAATCCAGCCATCATATTTCGGATGCAAACGCGCCACGCGCTCCTCATCAAAGGTCACGCGGCCGACCGTACGAATATTACGCGACAATGTTTTCAATTCAGCTTTAACCGTACGCACACCGATATTCTGCACCACGGTCGGATTAATTCTCACCGTGCCAGCCGGCGCATCACTGGATCCACCATCATCGGCATAAACCGGAATATAATCCATGCCCATATTATCCTTTGCCGGAATAGGGGACGTGACCTCAGGGTTCATCGGGTTGCGATAGAATAAGACCTTTTTCTCTTTGGCTTGATCATCGTCGGCATACACGGCGACATAATCCATGCCCATATTATCTTTTGCCGGCACCGGTGATGTCACCGATGGATTCATCGCATTGCGATAAAACAACACCTTACGCTCCGAACTCCCATGTCCATTCTGTGTGCCGTGGCCCACCTGAGTTGCAATCCAGTAGCCACCGCCAAGCCCCAATACGAGCGTAAGCATTGCAACACCGATTATCGATTTATTCATTGTGTATTCTCCTTACTTGTATTCTTAGCGACCGTTTTACTAATTTTTCCACTGATTTTTTGACCGACCGCTGCTTCCAAACGCGCCAGACTTTGTCTGGCCGCAGTCAGAGCACGCCAATAAAGGGTTTCGTAGTTGTAGAGTGTCACTTGGGAACGTACGAGATTCAAAAAATCGACTTTGTTCACCTGATAGCCGGCCAGCATGGAATCCACTGTCTGGCTGGCCTGTGGAATAATACCTGTCTTGAACAACGAGGCCTGGTCTCTTGCTTTCACAAAATCAGCCAACGCTGTTGATGCTTCCGACCACACCGCTTCAGTTGCATCTTGCAGAGCGAACTCTTCAGTCACCACATTCGCCTGACGTTGATTCAAAACGCGATCCTGTTTGGTCGATGTGAAAATCGGCACATTGAAACTGATGCCGATAGAAGCCAGGTCGGGGCGCGTTTGCCCCGTTGCAAGATTCACGGCACTGCGCTTCGCCCATGATGTGCCAACTTTAAAGTCGGGATAATAATCCAGTTCGGCAAGATCCACTCTCTTTTCAGCAGCATGAATGCGCTCGCCTTGACTGGCCAATAGCGGCCGCTCCTGGCTGGCAATCTGATGCAACTCGGATTCTGCTGGCAACTGAGGTAAGGATTCCTCCACCTGACCCGGCAAATGGATGGCCAAATAGGTCGGACGATTCAATAACGCATTCAAGCGTGATTGTTCACTTTTACGCCCGCCCACCAAACGGATTTCGACATCGAGCAGCTTTGAAAGCTCCACTTGCGCCAACAGCACATCCTGCTGCAGGCCTTCTCCCACCGTATATTTGGTTTCCGCAATACGAATAAACTGCCGGAGTAATGCCTGATTGCGCGACACTATCTCCAAAGCCCGATCCAAATAAAACAGGTTCCACCACGCTATATTCACATTGCGAACCAGTCTCAAACGGGTTTCCACCACATCATAACTGGCCGACACCGCCTCGAATTGAGCTGCTTCTTGCTTGGCTTTCAGCTTGCCCGGAAAAGGAATATCCTGTGACAGGCCAACGCGCAACTGTGTCATGCCCTCCGTTCTGGTGGAGAATGTATCGGTCGGAAAGTTCGCGGCATCAAACTTGAGATGCGGATCAGGCAAACTGCCCACTTGAGGCGGTATTTCAGCGAATGCCTTGGCTCGGCTCGCCATACTGGCCAGCCCCGGGTTATCTTGCACCGCAATAGCTTCGGCTTCCGATAATAAAAGCTCATGATCGGTATCATGTTCGGCAATCGGCTGCTGCATGGCAGATTCCGGCTGCATGGCTGGAATACCTTCTTCTACAGCGAGAGCGCTGTGGGATAAAAACAATAATGAACATAAAACATAAAGAGATTGAGATAAATAATGCAAGGAATCCTCCTGTAGGCCATCGAGAAACATCAAAAAGCACGACAAACATCACATCAAACGATGTGACAACACAGAAAGATTAAATCAGATTAAAAT
>CAZKHV010000108.1:0-4609 GCA_964552605.1 uncultured Zetaproteobacteria bacterium
GTTAATAAGGTTGATCAGGAATAAAAAGGCTGGGGATTCGTGCCCCAGCCTTTTTCGTGTTGCAGATTAATATTTAAACTGAGACCAAACACCGATCTGAGTAACTTTTTTGGTAGCTGCCAGAACGTGACCAGCATTCGCTTCTTTGTCTTGAATGTAACCGGCAGTGAAGTTCACATGTTTCACTGGAGAGTATTCCAAGCCAAAGGCATAACGCTTGCGAGTCTGTTCTACCGCATTAGCCAGGACAACACCGTTGGCATTGAACTTGAATGTTTTTTCATTTTCATAACGCCCTACAACACCAAAGCCTTTAACGATCTTCGCCCAGCCCCAAATTGCATAGGTGGTTGCATCTACACGTTTTTTAATTGTGCGATCCTTGTTGCGGATGTAGTTACCACCAAGGCGATAATCATGCGTGCCGTAGGAAGCCATGACTTGATACATGGTTTGTTTCTGTACATTGGCAGCACCGAATGTTTTGGTAGCACGGTTGCCTGTGTTGTAACCAAAATCAAGTGTCAGGCCTTTCATTGGATAGATGCCTATGCGTGATTTGTAATCAATACCATTGGTTTGTGTCAGGTCGCCATAACCGCCGCCATTGACTGCTGTAACCCAGTATTTAACCAGGCCATCAGCTACTTTACCTTTCAGGCCAAGACCGATATCTGCAGAGTCATCATACTTGAATTCATCGGAAGAAACCTTGGTGAAATAGCGATGTTTCCACAAGCCTTGCTCGTAGTCGATCCATGGGTTGTGTGACACGCCCAAGCGCAGAACCAAAGCATCATCAATTAGCTTGCCTTGCAAGTAAGCGTATTTCAGGAACACATTGGTTTTTTTCTTGGCCAATCCATTTTCTTGTACAACATCTGTGGTGATGCGCATCATCCAGTCGCTGTTGAAGTAGTATTTGGCTGTCAGGTATGAACGCTTTAAGTTAAAACCTTTCTTTTCGCCAGTTTTCAGACCATCTTTTTCAGTGATGGTACGTGAGCCATCCATGAATACTTTAGCGCCCAGTTTTAATTTTGATTCTCCGTCATCATAGACATTGACACCACCCGCGATTGCGGGGGCTGAAAATGCCAACATGGCGAGAGCAGCGATTGAACGAATAATTGCTTTCAATTGTTTCTCCAGTTTCTTCAGTTAAAAAATTCTCTTTCGAGTTGCGGCGAACAGTAATGACTGAATGTGACATGAGTGTGACATGGACTGTGACATGTCTCTTTGTCATCGGGGTGACATATATAGACGCAATATTTGCTGCATACTTTTTAATTGGATGAGAGGAATAACGAAATGTATGTAAATCAAAGTGCTCAGGCTGATTTAACCGATGCTTATGCGGCAACGCGTATGGCGAACCCGTTGTTTAATCAATTTTGCGCATTGCCCATCTGTGAGGCAATGCAGCTGGAAGAATGCATGCAGCTGTTTCATTGTTTTGATGTGGTTCGCTATCAGGCTGGCGAAGTGGTTTATGAGGCAGGTAGCGATTCGGATCAAACCATGCGTTTGATTGTGGTCGGGCGTGCAGAGGTGTCGAGTTCCTCCTTTGGTGTGTATGGGCATCTTGATGTGGGGGATGTGTTTGGCTTGTTTTCGTTTTTGGATGAGGGGCGTGCACATTCGGCCACAGTAAAAGCAGAGTCGGATTTGACGCTGCTGTGTATCAACCGCGACTATTTTAATCTTATAACGGTTGAGGATGCGGCCTTGGGTAATCTAGTGTTGCGCTCGATGTTTCGTTTGTTATCGCGCATGTCGTTGAAAATAGAAAATGAATATGCCGCTATGCATCATTATGTTACCGGACGGCGTAGCTGATGCTTGAGCTGGCGGGTAGAAGCTTCCAGTATTGCGACCTGATGATTCAAAACCCAGATATTTCCAGTGCAGACATTCTTATTGTTGAGGATGAAGTGCCAATAGCGCGTTTGATGACCTTGCATTTGCAGGCGGCGGGTTATTCTACCCATGTCTGTGCCAATGGTGATCTCGCCTTGGCGGCGTTACGCGATGGTGTTTGGCGTTTGGTGGTGCTGGATCGCATGTTGCCCGGTGCCAGTGGAATGAAGATTTTGCGCTGGTTGAAGGCTTCATCGACCAAGGCGCATACGCCGGTGTTGATGGTGACCGCTCTTGGTATGCCATCTGAACGGGTGCAGGGGCTCAATGATGGGGCGGATGATTATTTGCCCAAACCCTTCGAGCCGGATGAGTTGGTGGCGCGAGCCAGGGCGTTGTTACGTCGTTCGCGAGTGGTGGAAACAGGCCGTGTTGGCGCGGATAGTATTCAGCTCGATCCCGATGTGCCGGTGGTGTTTGAAGGCAATCAGCGTATTGAATTGCGGCCAATGGAATACAAGTTGTTGAAACTATTGATGGATAAACCGGGCAAAACACGCAGTCGTGATTATTTACTGGATCATGTGTGGGGTCATGAGGTGTTTGTTGAAGAGCGCACGGTGGATGTGACAGTAAAGCGTTTGCGTAAAGCGATGAAAGAACTGGGGCGTAAAAAATGCATCGAAACGGTGCGTGGGATGGGTTATCGCTTTGTGATGCCGAACGAATGAGTCGGGTGAATGGGCCGGACAAATGAGCCCGGTGATATGGGTTCGCTGAGATGAACTTGGCCTGGTTGTTATTATTACTGACTGCTGCTGTGGCGCTTTATGCCATGCGGCTGCGCAAGCAGTTGCAACACTATCGTGTTAAATACAGAGCCCTGAAAAACAATCGCAGTGATGCCGCTTCTGATGTGGTGGATGGCGATCGGCTTGACGCATTGCTGGTGGCGATGAATGAGGCTGTGTTCCGTCTCGATGCATCCGGGCGAGTGGTGGGAGCGAATTTGCGCGCCAAAGAAGCCTTTGCAATGCAGGGGGCGGTGTTTCCGTTGTCGATGCGCCAGGTCTATCGCGATACGGATTGGCACGATGTGTTTCAAAATGCATTGCAAGTCTTGCCAGAGCAGGCCTGTTTGCCGGATATGCATCTTGCGGATGAGGTGTTGTCGCCACGATTGGCGGCGTTGAATGCCGATTCTATGTTGTTGCTGTGTGTGGATGTCAGCGAGCAGCGCCGTCTGGAGCAGCAGCGTCGCACCTTTTTATCCAATTTGATGCATGATTTAAAAACGCCGCTGACTTCATTGCTGGGTTATGCACGTAGCTTGGATAGCTTCGGTGATGATGCTGATTTTAGAAAAGAAGCGGCCAGTGTTATTGCGGATGAGGCCAAACATGTGAATCATTTGCTGGATGCTTTATTGACGCTTGATCAGGTGGAGTTTTCAGTCCGGGATGCCGATGTGTCATGTTGCCTGGATGATGTGCTGCAAGGTGTGCTGGATATGCTGCAGCCGGCATGTGTGGAGGCCGGGGTTGTTTTAAGTGCGAATGAGGCCGGGCGGTCGAAGCAACAGCTGAGGATTGCGGATGATGATCTGGAGCGTATCTTAACTAACTTGCTGGTCAATGCGGTGAACTATGCTCCTGTTGATAGTCAGGTGATCGTGAGTATGAGGATTGTGGAGTCTGCTTGTACGATTGTGATTGAAGATGCTGGCGAAGGTATTCCCGAACATGAATTGGCTCGGGTTACGGAGCGCTTTTATCAGGTGGATAAAGCCCGCACCCGCAAAAATGGCGGTCATGGTTTGGGTTTGGCGATTGTGAAAGAGCTGGCTGAAAAAAATATGGGTCAGTTGCGGCTTTGCAATCGTGCTGGCGGCGGTTTGAGAGTTGAAGTGGTATTGTGCTGTGCGCAGGGTGATGTGCCGGTCGCTGTTCAAAAGACGGGTGCGCTATGAAAACACGTCAAGAGTTAGTGCTCTATTATCGTTGGTTGCGGCAATACGGTTATAACGATTCGCATTCCGGTAATATCTCTGCCCGTGATGGTGAAGTGATGTGGATAACACCGACGGGAGCTTGTGCCGATCTGTTGCAGGCCGAAGATTTTATTTCGTGCCGAACTGATCAGTCTGCGCCAAAAGTTGCATCTGGCGATGCGAATCTGCATTTGGCAGTGTACCGTGCTAATGCAAAGGCAAAGGCGATTGTACACTCGCATTGCCCGCATGCTGTAGGTTTGACACTCAATGGTGAAGATTTTATGCCGCCGGACTTTGAAGGACAGTTGTATTTTTCAACCGTGCCGGTGATTTCTGTACCGTATGATGTGTATTTCGAGCAAGCTGCGAATCAGGTGGCGAAAGCTCTGCTGGGTTCGCCGATTTGCATTGTGCGCGGTCATGGTGTGTATGCATGGGGTGAAACACTGAATCTGGCTTATAAGTGGACGTGTTCGTTGGAGATGTCGGCCAAAACAGCTTTTATAGCCAGACAGGCGGGAGCGCTCTAGTTGCTCGTGATTGCCATGCAGTGATTGTGCTTTGATGGTGTTGTGCTTCGTGTTCGGTGTAGTCTCCCATCGAGCGAGTGTGCATAGTGAGGGAGTAAATCATGGCTTTAGTGGCATCATTACCTGTGGATTCAGGCTGGCTGTTGCCGGAGATGGATTTAAAAGATATCGATGGTACGTCGGTGGCGTTGCAGAAGTATGTGGGTAAAAAAGGTTTGTTGGT
>CAZKHV010000109.1:0-4587 GCA_964552605.1 uncultured Zetaproteobacteria bacterium
CGGGGATGGCGATGGAAAAGGCATTGGCTAAATCATTAAACGCATCGCTTGCCTGTTCGTGTTCTTCAGATTCAGTGCTTTGAACGGAGTTGTCTTTGGGAGCCTGCATGGCGGAAACATTTTGCGATGGGGGGGGGGTAGCTGCATCGAAAAGCTCTTGCAGATGATCAAGGTCATGGCTGCTGCCTGAAGTGCTTTTAAATACATTTTCTTCATATTGATCATCAGCAATGCCTTGATTATCTTTATTCGTTGAACGTTTATCAGCCATGCAGTGTTTCCCCTATTCCATCGACGGCCTATGGTAATCAACATTGAAGTCGGAGGCGACTGCTTTTTGATCTGATATGTGATCGGACTGCATCGATGGGCTCGGTTGCAGAGATGCTGCTGCTTGCCATCAAATTTTTTGGCGTGATATGGCAAGCATCTTGCTGATTGTTCTCTCAGGAAAGTTTATGCAGGAGGGTTCTTTGATTTCCAATGATCGTGCTTTGAATTATCATCATCTGGAAAGGGTGTTGGGTCATCCGCGTTTTGGCTTGTTTATGATGGGGCTGATTGCTTTTTCATTCACTCACAACCAAGCCTTGGCACTTGTTTTATTTGTGCTGTTCTCTGTTGAAATTGTGGCGCGCATTGCATTGTTTCGGCGTAAAATAAAACTCAATCCCTACCGTTCATCGACCAATCAAAAAATTGATCTGCTGTTGCTGGTGATTGATGTTATTGCTGTTTCATCGTTGTTGATTACGGTGTTTAATATTGATGTCGGGGCAGAAAACATTGCTATGGCGCGTCTTTTGCGTAGCGTTTATTTGTTGCGATCCTTGCGTTTTGTGCGTTATTTTGATCTGCATAGTGCCATGTTTTCACCCACTTATGGCATGGTCATTTCGTTGATTATTCTAGTGTCATTTTTTGCTGATGGTGAATTTCTGATTGCGATTATTATTTTCTTCTTTGTGGAGTTGGCGCTGCGTTTGATTGTGATGCGGGGCATGAACTTTGAAAGTAAGAGAGATAAATATATCGAGTGGGGTTTTTGGGGGCTGGATTTTGTCGCGACCTTATTCATGTTGCCTTTTATTACCGGTTTCGCGTATAGCAGCGTTTTGCGCATGCTTCGACTGGTTCGACTGTTGCGACCATGGCAGATTATTATTCGTAACTTGAAGGATGTCTTGCGCGAAGGGCAGTTTATGCAGGAGATCAATTTAATTGTCCTGTTTTTGGCTATTTTGTCCATTGGTGGCGGAGTATTGGCGCATTTCCTGTTTCCAGATTTCGATTATACCATGGGTTTGTATAATAAACCGATTGAGCATGAGATGCTTTCATCCATTTGGTTTGCCTTTCGTCTGTTGACCGATCCGGGAAATTCGGTGATTTATCCGGATAATATGGCGATGGCAATGTTCTCCATTGCAGCTGTTATTATGGGTGTATTTATCTTTGCGTTTTTCATTGGTATTGGTGCAAATATTGTGTCGGGATTGATGCGTCGTTTGCGCAATGAAGATTTGTTGATTAAAAACCATCTGGCTATTCTGGGTTGGTCACCGGCTTCACCGTATATTCTGGATCAACTGCGTATTATCTCCGACCGCACCTTTACACGCTTAAAAGTGGTGTTATTACATCATGCCGATCATCCACCGAAAGAGCTGATCAATGAAAAGTGGATTACCTATCGGCAAGGGGCGATTGACTCATCAACTGATCTTAAACGGATTAATCTTTCCGAGGCCAAGCAGGCCTTGATTGTGCTGCCTCCGAAAGAGAGTGAATCGGTTTCGTTGTCGCATGCTTTTTATAATATGGTGGCTGTGCGCACCGAGAATAAACACATCAAACTAAGTATTGCATTGCCGGGTATGGATCATCCGCGTTTGGATACGCATCACCATATGCTGCAAGTGGGTTGGGATAACAAAGGTAATTATAATGAGCCGACGGTGGTGATGTCGGAGGCTGATTTCCGAGCTACGGCCTTATGCAATATTTTACGTTACAGCGACTTTGACCAGGTCATTCAGCGCCTGATGATTCCGGAACTCATGGATGAGTCGACGACCCATTTGGTGAATTGGGATGCGGTGCTTAAGCGCAATGAAAGCAATGCCTGGCAGCTGTTTACGCCGGACGCGAAATACAGTGCTGATGTTTTGGCGGTTCAGGCTCAGTTGTTTGAACGCGGCGTGATACTGTTTGCTATTATTTCCGAGGATTGGGAAACGATTCCATTGTATGCTCTGGATGATCAATATGTTGAATCGTTGCAGGTGCGGGCGTTGATCGGTATTGCGATTAGTGACGCGGCTATTTATGACGAAACAGTCTATTGTATTCGTGAGCCAGCAGTTGCTACTGGCGGCGCTTCTGATGGCGTTGATGAGTCCAATGCTGGGGCGGAGCAAGCAGCATTCTGCCCTGATGATTTGGATACCTTAGGGCTGACACTGAATGAGCCGGAAGCGAAGATGCAGTTGCTGGTGATGGGTTGGGTGGGTAGTTTGCCTCTGTTATTGAAGCGGCTGTTGCGTTTTTACCATGAATTGGATTTGGTTATTTTTGATGATCTGACTGCAGAGCAAAGTAAAAGTGAGCAGAATTATCTTGAGCGCAGGCTGTCGGAAGAGCCCGGTCTGGAAGATTTGGTGACGATTCATATTGAAGCATGGAACTTTAATGATATGGAGCGCCTGCGTAGTCATATTGTTAAATCCAATCACGTTATTTTATCGCGTCCCAAGGCGATGAATGAATCGGCTTATGCCATGATTACCACAGTATTATCGCATATTATTACGATTTGCAAGGATGAAGATGCGCAGCCACAGATATTTCCTATGCTGGATAATCGTGAGCAGGCCAGTTTATTGCAGAAAGAACTAAGTCATTACGAGTTGCCGACGGAAGTGCATGTGACGGTACCGAATGAATTTTATGGTGTGTTTGTTGCACACACGTCCTTTCATATGTATGCAGTTGAGCGCGATGATGATTATCAGAGCAAACGTGCATTTCGTCATACGCTGAACAAGCTGATGTCCGATTCCGGTGAAGATGCGGATATGAGTTTGAAGATATTGCATGTTTCCAGTCCGTTGCCGGAAGATCCTATGCATTTGTTTCGTA
This sequence comes from uncultured Zetaproteobacteria bacterium, assembly GCA_964552605.1. GTDB lineage: Bacteria > Pseudomonadota > Zetaproteobacteria > Mariprofundales > Mariprofundaceae > Mariprofundus. The sequence goes on from CAZKHV010000109.1 coordinate 3,142, forward strand.
GCTTGCGGGAAGCCGGTTACATCTGGCTCGGTTATACCATGAAAACGAATTATCTTAAGCAAGATGCGATTGGAAAGAGTCTCGACACCTTATTTCCGCGCCAGACATCATTTACCTGTCATCGCCAGAATCAAATTGTGATTAACCCGAATGGCAACCCTTATTCAAAACGCGCTTGGCTGGAGAGCAGGGATGAGATTGTGGAGTTGATTACGCTTGGCGGAGATGAGGATGTTGAACTGTTTTGATTTGGGCTAATTACGGATGACTTTTACCAGTTGATGAATGGGTGGCCTGAGAGTTGCTCAGTAAATTAAAAATATTTAATAAAATTATGGAATAGTAGTTGGAGGGTGCAATGGCAAAAATCTTGATCGTGGATGATATGGCTAGCATGCGCAAAATGGTTGCGTTTACACTGGAAAGTGCGGGTCATGAAGTGATTCAGGCGGATGATGGTGATGTGGCTTTGGCGATTGCCAAGGAACAGGATGGTTTCGCGCTGGTGATTACGGATGTCAATATGCCGAACATGGATGGCATAACTTTGACGGCGGAGTTGAGAAAACTACCTGCCTTGAAGTTTACACCGATTTTATTGCTCACCACGGAAGCGGGTAAAGATAAAAAAATGGCGGGCAAGGCAGCAGGTGCTACGGGCTGGCTGGTCAAACCCTTTGATCCGGATAAATTATTGATGACCATCAAAAAAGTGCTGCGTTAAAGGTCGCACCTGATGAGCATTGATCTGGAGCAATTCAAACAGATTTTTTACGAAGAAAGTTTTGAGGGCCTTGATACCATGGAGTCCGGCCTGTTGGGCATGACTGACGGTGGTACGGATTTGGATGTGGTGAACGATATTTTCCGCGCCGCCCATTCCATCAAGGGTGGTAGTGCAACCTTTGGCTTTTCTGCACTGGCTTCATTCACGCATATTATGGAAGGCCTGCTGGATGAAATGCGCGAGGGCAAGCGTGAGGCAGATAAGGATGTGGTGAATATTCTGCTGGAATCGGTCGATGAAATGCGCGATTTGATGACCTCTTATCAGAATAGTGAAGAACCCGATGTCGAGAAAATGCAGGAGCTACAGCAAAAGCTGGAAAAAGTATGTGGTATGGAACCTACTGCAAAAACCGCTGCGGTGGATGATGATGGTTCGGACGATGATTCCGGCGATGTCCGCAGGCAGGGCTGGAATATTAGCTTTACCCCCCATGATGATTTATTGACCACCGGCAATGATCCGGCTTTGTTGTTGTCCGAATTGGGTGATTTGGGTGAGATGACCCTGACGATGGACGATGCCAAGCTGCCCTCGTTTGTCAATATGAACCCGGAAGAATGTTATTTGACCTGGTCGATCAAATTGCTCGGGGAAGATATCGAAGAAGATCAGATTACAGAGATTTTCGAATGGGTTGAAGATGAATGTGATTTGGA
>CAZKHV010000110.1:0-4563 GCA_964552605.1 uncultured Zetaproteobacteria bacterium
CACCAACCAGCATTTGAAATACACCGGCCATCGCCACGGTAAGCAATGTTGCCGTAACCAGTTGATCTCCAACGAGTCCCGTAGATGCCAGCGCCGCAATCGTACCTGCGGTTAAAACAAGTGTCGGCCCCGTCGGTGCTGCAACCAACCCCTCTGTGCCGCGAAACAGCCCTGAAAGCACACATAGACACGCTGCCGCGACAAGGCCGGACATGGCCGCTGCGGCCGGATCAAGCGTATAAGGTGACCAGAGTGCAATGCCAAAGGCCATCGCCTGTGGCAACACAAGAGCTGCGGCCGACAAGCCACCCCAGACATCACCCATGCTAATAGCTGGTATTTTGCGTGCCCTCTGCATCGATTAAACCAAGCGGCTCAATACAACATCTTCGGAAAGAAAAACACCTGAATTCAAGTCATTCCAACAACATCGCGCCTTGTAACAAGCTTGCATCAGCTCCTCCTGCACCCCATAACGGACTACTCGTGCGAACTATCAAGCATAACACTCATAGCGCACATTGAAAAACTAAAACCGCAAGCCTTTAATCCATCGAACCTTTTAATCCACCAAACTATCCGATCCAGGAATCATGGTGTCACTCGAATATCGTCGAAAGCAAATATACGCGGTTGTCCGGCCGAAAGCGCCAGGATTTGAGTATAATGATCCATGTCCTTAAGCAGTGCTCGCGGCAGCGAAAAGCCCAATAAGGATGCCATTCGAGGTAACAACGAGGTGGTAGAAGCATCAGCATTGCCAAACAATTGCAACAAGATCATTTCCTGGAAGTTCAGTACCGGTTTAATCCACACCGAGCTGTAATCATTCTCAATATTGGCTCGTTTCGCCGCCGCATCAACTGCAGCTTTGAAGTTGCCCAACGAATCCACCAAACCCAAACGCTGCGCATCCACACCCGTCCACACACGCCCTTCAGCAATCGTTGCAACCGCCTCAATCGACATCGCCCGACCATTCGCCACAATACTCAGAAAGCGTCGATAGGTATGTTGTATGGCCATGCCCATCACATCCGTCAATTGCTGAGGCATGGCACGATCGGCTCGAATACCGCTAGCAATCGCTGTCGTCCCCACGCCATCGTTATGCACACCCAGTTGTTCCAACCCCCGCTCAATATTTGCCATCACACCAAACGCACCAATCGAGCCGGTAATCGTGGTTGGTGCTGCCCATATTTCATCGGCAGGTGCCGCCATCCAATAACCACCGGAAGCCGCCAATCCCCCCATCGATACCACCACAGGCTTACCTGAAGCTTTCAAATGTATCACCGCACGGCGAATCGCTTCGGAGGCTTGAGCACTACCGCCCGGACTATCAATGCGGAGCACCACCGCCTTAATACTCGGGTTCAATCGGGCGCGATCCAACATCTCGATCATCGACTCGCTACCCACCATACCGGGCGGCTGCTTGCCATCAACGATCATACCGCTGGCGATAATCACACCAACCTGCTGAGACTTGGCAGCAGGAAACTCAGATGCCGTTGCACTGAAATAATCATGAAAATCAATGCTATCGTAACTACCCTCACCAACGGCCGTCGCAATAGCAGCCTCAACATTGTAAACATCAGCCAGTTCATCAACCAAGCCTTCCGCCTTGAACAGCGCGGCATAATCGCCGTCATAGTTTGCCAAAAAGTCTGCCGGTCTATCCAGCAGCGCCTGCAAATGCTCAGCCTTAATACCACGCATCTCGGCCACATCCTGTTTGTATGCCGACCACAACACCGACAGCAGTGCCGTATTGGCAGCCCTATCTTCAGCCGACATATCATTGCGAATCAGGGGTTCAATCGCGGCTTTGTATTTGCCCGCCCGAAACACACTGACATTCACATGCAAACGATCCAGCGCCGCCTTAAAATAATTACGATAAATACCAAAACCCTGCAAGGCCACCACACCCATCGGGTCCAGAAACACCTTATCGGCCATCGCCGCTAGATAATATTGTGATTGTGAATAGTTCGGCCCAACGGCGATCACCTGTTTACCAGATGCTTTAAACACAGCAATCGCAGCGCGCAATTCTTGCAGCTTCGGCATCGATGTCTTGGCCATATTATCCAATTTTAAGACCAGCACCCGAATACGATCATCAGAAGCAGCATGTGTGATCACTGCAATCAAGTGATGCAGGTTAGCCTGATTGGGAGCGCTAAAACTCAAATCCAGAGGCAAGCCAGCCGATGAAGGCAGCTCCAGTTCTTCTACAATTTGACCACTGGGATCAATGATCAGCGCCGCGCGCTGCGGCACCTCAGGCTGACCGGCAAACAGCGCAGCAATAAAAACCAACAGCAACAGCATAAACAGGCCATTGACCAATACATTTCGTACGCGGCCAAGCCAGCGGAATAGGGTAGAGAAAAAACGTTTCATAAGATCCTTAGGGTAACGTAATCGGTAATCATTCAATTCCAAACCGTAGCAGTAATTCATAAGCTAGGGCAATCGGCACGACGTTGTGTTGTGATTGATCTACCGTAGAGTGCCGCCAAAGCGATTGAATCTCATCGGGATGGTTTCACACTATGGATTTCGTACAGGCAATTATTCTGGGGCTAATTGAAGGTGCGACAGAGTTCCTACCCATCTCATCCACCGGCCACATGATCGTCGCCAGCCAGTGGATGTCCTTACCACAAACCGATGAAAACAAAGCCTTTGAAGTCATTATCCAGCTGGCCGCGATTCTCGCTGTTGTGGCCAATTATCGTGAAAAATTCAGTTTAAAATACATCGATCTGTGGATGAAAGTAAGTCTGGCTTTTATTCCAATCGGAGCCGTCGGTTTTTTGTTTCACAAACAAATCAAAGCCATGTTTACCGTCGAGGTGGTTGCGCCGATGTTTATTGTTGGCGGCATTATCTTTCTGATCATCGAATACTTTCACCGCCACAAAGTCTATCCCGTGCAGCGGGTTGAAGATCTTAATTACCAACAAGCCTTGTGGATTGGCATTGCTCAAGTCTGCGCACTTATCCCCGGCACCAGCCGCGCTGGCGCATCCATTGTCGGAGCGTTATTGGTCGGTTTGAGCCGCAAAGCCAGTGCGGAATTTTCATTCCTGCTGGCTCTACCTGTGATGCTCGCAGCCAGCGGCTTTGATTTATTAAAACATTATCAGGATTTCAGCGGCTCCAACTGGCTGGTCTTAGGCGTTGGTTTTGTCGTAGCCTTTGTTTCCGCATGGCTGGTCATGCGTTTGTTTATCACCTTTCTTGACCACTTCACCTTTGTCGCTTTTGGTGTCTACCGCATCATCTTCGGGACACTGTTATTATGGATGATCGCATCATGAATACAGACTATTTTGTATGGTCGGGCATTGATCCGGTTGCACTGCAGATCGGCCCCTTAGCCATTCACTGGTATGGCTTGATGTATATCGCCGGCTTCTTCTGCACCTGGTATCTGGTGCGCAGGCAGTTGCAAACGGCTGGCTTATGGGAAACTGAAATCTCACGCGATGCTTATGAAGGGCTATTCACCACCCTTATCCTCGGTGTCGTACTCGGTGGCCGTATCGGTTATGTATTGTTTTACAATTTCAGTTATTACCTCGGTCACCCCATTGAAATTCTGTACATCTGGCAGGGCGGCATGTCCTTTCATGGTGGCATGGTGGGGCCGATCATTGCCGGCTGGTTTTATTGCCGCAAACACAATCTGCCTTTTCTGGGCTTAGCCGATCGCTTTTTTACCGTCGCCCCGCTCGGCCTGATGTTTGGCCGGCTCGGTAACTTCATCAATGGCGAACTCTGGGGGCGCATTACCGATGTGCCCTGGGCAATGATCTTTCCGCATGTTGGCCCTGAACCACGCCATCCCAGCCAACTCTATGAAATGACGCTCGAAGGTATCGTATTGTTCATCATCATGTGGTCGTTGCGCAACAAGGATTGGCCAGCCGGTGCGCGTGTGGCGGTATTCCTGATTGGTTATGCCATTGCCCGCATTATCTGTGAGAATTTCCGTCAGCCCGATGAACAGCTGGGCTTTCTATTCGGTCCGGTGACCATGGGCATGTTATTGTCATCGAGTATGATTGCCGCAGGTGCTGTGTGGTTATGGCTCTTATTCAGAAATAAGCAACCGGGGTAGGAACTACCTGAAAACGGCACATTCTGCCTTACAGCTTTTTCAAATAGGACCTTAAACAATTGATTGATAAGGGTTTATACTCTGGCACTCTCCTTGCACAACATTGTTATGCGAGCGCTATCCCATGCAATGCCAGTCTTTGCGCCCATCAAGGTTGCCAAAAAGCTGCCTTATACGCCAAAGCCCGTGGCCGAACCCATTCAAAGCCAGCCCTTAAAGGCTAACGCTACGAAACCATCTGGCCTGTGGGAAAACAAATCATTCAGTTTCTGGGATATTCTCGATGCCATCAACCCCTTGCAACATATCCCTATCATCTCAACCATTTACCGGAAAATCACCGGCGATGAAATGGGTTATGCCTCCCGCATTGCTGGCGACACCCTGTATGGCGGCCTCTTTGGCAGTCTTATTTCCAG
>CAZKHV010000111.1:0-4515 GCA_964552605.1 uncultured Zetaproteobacteria bacterium
TTTGCATCCGGCATTGTTGGTTATTTAATTCTAAAAACAAACAAGCAGGCATCATAAACTAGCCCAGAGCAATTGTTGTTACTGTAGATAGCGTTTCAATTCATCCAGGCTGGTGGTGGGGCGATTGCATTGAAAATTCTCGCACACATAGGCGGTCACTTTGCCATCGATAGCCGTTTGCCCCTTACTGAAAGGAGCCAATGCTTCAATGCCTGGTTCCTGCCATAAGACCACGCTATTCGGGTGATAGTATTGTTCAATGACATTTAACATCTTGGCAGCAGCAGCGGAATGTTTATCGCCAGCGAATACAATCTCCTTGCCGCTGCTTTCAGCCAACAGCACAGCAGAAAGCATGTGCAATAGACCTGTCGGAGCGCGTTTGGCGGTGTTGGAAAAATACTTGGCCAGCGCAGCAGCTTCAGCTTCCAGCTCTGCATCGCCGGTTAAGCGGGATAAACGCACTAAATTATGCATGGCAACGGCATTGCCGGAAGGTAAAGCGCCATCGAAGATTTCCATTGGACGGGCAATCAAGTCATCGTTTTTCACCACCTGATACAAGCCGCCGTCGCTAGCCTTGAATTGCTTGAGCATGCTGGCATTGAGTTGCAGGGCTACTTTGAGCCAGCGCGGCTCGAAACTGGCTTGATAGAGTTCCGTTAGCCCCCATACCATCGAACTGTAATCTTCCAACTGGCCGTGAATTGCAGCCTTACCTTTGCGCCAGCGGTGCAGCAAATCACCGTTTTGATCACGCAAATGTTGCAGGATAAAATCTGCCGCTACAGCCGCAGCCTGGGTATAACGTGGTTCATTGAGCATGCGCCCGGTGATGGCAAGAGCTGCAATGCTTAAACCGTTCCAGTCGGTGAGTATTTTATCATCGCGAAAGGGGCGAATGCGTTGGGCTCGCACAGCCATGAGTTTTTCAATGTCGCTTTTAAATCGAGCCACATCTATTGCCGCAGTACGATATAAAATATTTTCACCGCTTTTCCGATGTGTGGCTTCATCGGAGAAGTTGCCATCCTCATCAATCCCATAGGCCTGTATAAATGCGTCGGCACGTTTGCCCAGCACTGCACGAATTTCCGACGCAGTCCATACATAGAACTTGCCTTCTACCCCTGCCGAATCTGCATCTTCAGCGGCATAGAAAGCACCTTGCGGATCGCGCATGTCGCGCAGCACATAGTCGGCGATATCGCGGGCGCTATCTGCAAAACTGCGATTGCCGGTGGCGCGAAAGGCTTCGGCATAACTCATCATCAACATGGCTTGATCGTAGAGCATTTTTTCAAAGTGAGGCTGAAACCACTTGGCATCGGTGGAATAACGATGAAAACCACCGCCGAGCTGATCATGAATGCCTCCGCGTTGCATGGCGGTTAAGGTTTTCTCGACCATTTTTAATGCTTCCGGCTGATCTTTTAACACGCTATAACGTAGCAAAAAAAGTAGACGTTGAGGGCTTGGAAACTTGGGTTCCGTGCCAAAACCACCATGACTGACATCAAAGTTTTTGGCTGTGCTGATATAAGCCTGATCAATCAATGCGGCATCAATGCTGGCTGCCTTAGCGCTGCCGATGGCGGGAGCCGCGATGGTAATGCTGCGCTGCAATGCCGCAGCAATCGAATTGGCCGATGTTTCGATACGCTGGCGATCCTGCTGCCACATGTTGCCAACCTGTTGAGCCAACTCCATCAGCCCCAAACGTCCGAAACGCCCGTGTTTGGGCATATAGGTGGCTGCAAAAAAAGGTTTTTTGTCCGGTGTCAACAGCAGATTTAATGGCCAGCCACCACTGCCGTTGATCATTTGTGCGGCATGCATATATACCGCATCAATGTCCGGTCGTTCTTCACGATCAACCTTAATGGCCACAAAATAGCGATTGAGCAGCGCTGCAACGTCTGGATCCTCAAAGGATTCTTTTTCCATGACATGGCACCAATGACAGGTGGAATAGCCTATGGATAGAAAAATAGGCTTATCCTGTAAACGTGCCAGGGCAAATGCATCCTCACCCCAGGCCATCCAATGGACCGGATTATGAGCATGCTGTTGCAGATAGGGACTGGACTCATGAATCAGGGCATTGCTGTAGGCATGTTGATCATGTTTCACAAGCGCCTCCTGAGCGTTGGCGGCCGTCATCAACAGCGCGGATAACAGCCATGCTGCAATGCATTTAGAGATGCTGGACATCGTTCCGAATCGCAAACGACAAGGCTTCACCCGGCTCATCACCGAGGCAGCAGACCGAATGCCAGACACAGCGTTCAAGATCAGCCTGCGGCATCAGTAATACGTCTCCCGGATGCAGGATGTGGGCAAAGCCCTGGTTGCACAGCTGCTCAATAAAAGCCGGGCAACGATCCATGATGGCTTCGATGATTTCATGATCATGCTCTTCCATATAATCGCACAAAGCGGTGCGATTCTGTAATAAGTCTTGCAGGGTACGTTGTTGGTTTTGCTCGGGTAAAACAGCGTCAATGTCCGTTTGGTGTGTGGGTTCGTTGCAAAATTCAATCAATGCATCCATCAAGCGTGGTTTACTCAAGGCCAGCCAGAAGGTGCTGCCGGAGAGTTGAGCGAACACCACACCATCATGGCCGCGTTCGACATCGTGATGCATTTGAGCACCGCCACCCGGCGCATTGAAATACACAATGCGTTCCACAAAAGCAGCTGGGCCGCCGAGCAATTCCTGCAATAAAGCGGCCAAAGTACGGTTTTGAGTTAAAGCTGCTGATTCTGGAAACAGCGCATCACATAATTTACCGGCCCAGAGCTGGCGTAGAGGGTCGGCCGCCACATCTTCCAGACACTCCATGCCAAAGGAGAAGCGAAAACGCAGCGATGTATCATCATCGAGAAAGGACAGCCATGATGCTTTGCACCATAAATCTTCAGCGATGGCATCATCATCTTGGCTTTGAGCCAGGGCATCAAAATAGACTTTTTCGATAGCCTGCTCATCGTGTTCTTCCAGCGAGGATGCCAATAGTGGGAACTGATCACCCAAACGCTCGGTGTAAGGCGAGCGCTCAAGCAGAGGCGAGAGCTCAGCTGAGCGGAGCACATCGTGCATCAGCTGCTGTGATTGCTTGATATCGTTTTGCCAGCGATCCATCTTGCCCAAGAGACCGGGCAACATGATGGCTTGATCCTGATGCCACCGTGAGGTGATGTCATCGGATGTGGGTAGCGTTGGGCGTTGCGATTCATGTACCGAACCAAGCTGGAAGCCGCGTCGTAGGATAGCTTTAAAATTAGGGTTGTTGGTGTCTGTTGAATATTCGATTGTCATTGTACTTGCCTTGGACCTGCTTTTAATACTTCAGCAGGCATGTGTTCTGCAAATGGCGCAAAAGCCACGTTGAATTTGCCAGCCAGGGTTTTGGCTGCGGCGATGTAATCATTTGGATCATCCTGATTATGCCAGGTGTGCATCGGATCGAGTTGTTCGGGCATTTGCAAACCCAGAACAGGGTGAGTCTGATATTGAAGTTCATCCAGCTGTCCATTTAAAGCGGCATTGAGCAACGTGCGTGTCAACCCGATACTCATGCGTTCACCAATGCCTGCAGAGCCTCCGCTCCAGCCGGTATTCAGCAGCCAGCATTGCATGGAGCCCTGACGTATCTTCGCAGCCAATATTTTTGCATACACCGATGGGTGATGGATCATCAATGGCAGGCCGCAGCAGGGGTTGAATGTGCTCTCGGGTTCCATCTTTGCATCTGTGTTTGGCTGAGAAGCATAACCGAGTAAAAAGTAATACATCACTTGCTCGGCAGATAATCGCGAAATAGCGGGCAACACGCCGAACGCATCACAGGCCAGTAATACCAGGTGTTTGGGGCTGTTCAGCATGGCTGGAAATGCAGCACCTGCAATGCTTGCAATGGGATAAGCGGCGCGGCTATGCCCGTTGCCGCTGAGATCATGAAATAGCGGCTGGCGCGGCTCGATGTCGAGGCTTACATTCTCTAAAATCGAGCCAAAACCCTGGCAGAGGCTATGAATGAGTGTTTCATTGTCCGGGTCGAGATTATCCACGCTGGCATAACATCCGGATTCGAAATTGAAGATATGTTGCTCGCTCCAGCCGTGTGCATCATCGCCTAACAACGGCCGCGCCGGATCCGAAACAAGGCTGGTTTTGCCGCTGCCTTCAGGCCCCAGCAAGAGGGCTGCTTCACCATCTTCAGCCATGTAAACTGCCGCATGCAATGGCAGCACATCGCTCTCAGCCAGCAGATGAATCATAATGGAAAATACGGTATCTTTAATTTCCCCCGCCAATGCAGAACCACCGATCAGAGCAATACGCAGACCAAAATGTACCACGACAAAGGCCTCACCAAGGGTGCCATCCCGGCTTGGGTCGGCATGGAAATGCGGGGCATGAACAATGCTGAATGGTGATTGCTGAGAACCGGGCCGCGTATCCTTGGCGCTCGGGTGAGCAAACATGATCTTGGCAAACAATGCATGCCA
>CAZKHV010000112.1:0-4451 GCA_964552605.1 uncultured Zetaproteobacteria bacterium
AGTATTACTTTGCTGTCGGTTGAATCGCCAAGGCATCTTCGCTGGCTTTGAATTTTTTCATTTTTGCATACACCAGGTTGGGGTATTTCATGCGCCCCAAAGAGCCATTGTATGCGCCCAAGGCGCGGTCGAGTGTTTTAAAACGATCAATATAATGCCTGAGAATAGCGCAGCCATAACGGGTGTTGGTTTCGATTTTTAGCAGATTGTCGGAAGTGCTGCCCAACTCTTTTTTCCAGAAAGGCATGACTTGCATTAAACCCACTGCACCCACATTACTGACCGCAAAATGATCGAACCGTGATTCAACCGCAATGAGGCCGAGTACCAGTTCGGGTGATAAATTAAAACGTTTGCTGTTGATATATACCCAGTGGGCAATGGTTTCTGCTTCGTCTTGATTTGGTACCCAGGGTTTGATGGTCTGGACTATATCTTTAACCCAGACCGTGCGCTCAAAATCACTGGCGCTCACTGCTGGCTCTGGAGCCAGCATTTTGCGTAATTCGGCTTTTTCTGCCGGTTTAATATCGAGCAGACCGGCATCGAGTAGGCCAATCTGTTTTTCAACCAGTTGTTTCACCGGGCTTTGAGACAAATGTTGTTTGTCTTCAGTATTACTTTTTAGCCAAACAGGAATGGTGATAACAAAACCAGCCACAAATAGACCCGCCAACAGGGCTTTGGGTGACATGCCACCCATTTTCCGGCGTAACTCTTCAGAGTTCAGCTTGAGCTGCCCGTCTTGGAGTTGAGCTGCTTGAGTACGCTATCGACGACATCAGCAAGGGCAATTTCATGGCGTTCACCTTTGCGCCAGCCCATTTCAACATTGCCTGCTTTCAAGCCGCGATCACCAATAACCACCTGCATGGGTAAACCAATCAGTTCGGCATCTTTAAATTTAACCCCGGGTCGCTCTTTGCGTTCATCCCACAGCACTTCAATACCTGCATCTAGCAGCTGCTGATAAATCGTAGCCGATGCCTGCATGACTTCTTCCGACTTGCCCATGCTGATCAAGCCGACTGCAAAGGGAGCTAGACTCGCAGGCCAGGCAATGCCCGATTCATCGTTGCATTGCTCAACCACGGCCGCCATCAGGCGTGATACACCAATGCCATAGCAACCCATGGTTGCCACGGCACGTTTGCCCTGTTGATTCTGGAACAAGACTTCCATCGGCTCGGTGTAACGTGTGCCGAGCGCAAACACCTGCCCTACTTCAATGCCGCGTGAGAGTTCCATGCTGGCTCCGCATGTATGGCAAACATCACCTGCGCGTGTTTCACGCAAATCGGTGTAGTGAACATCAGCCACATCGCGAGTCACATCCAAGCCAGTGACATGGGCATCTTTTTGATTGGCTCCAGCGATCAATCCGACGGCATTATTTAAGCTGTGATCGAAAAACACCTTGCAGCTTAAATTCTGCGGGCCGATAAAGCCGGTCACGCCACCAATGGAAACAATATCCTCATCGCTGGCCATCTCGACGCTGTCTGCAGCGATAGCGTGAGCCAGTTTAATTTCCTGCAACTGATCATCACCGCGTACACAAGCAGCAATGATTGCGCCATCGTTATCGCCACCGACAGCTCGATAAAGCAATGTTTTGAGTACAACAGAGCCATCTACGGCGAGGCATTCAGCCACATCTTCAGCTGAGGTTACACGCGGCGTTACAACCGTATTGAGATCCGCCGAGGCTATACTTACAGAGGCTCGTTTTGAGACGGCGGTTTCAACATTGGCGGCATAATCACAGCCAGAGCAATGCGCAATCAGATCTTCACCCGATTCGGCCAGCACATGAAACTCATGAGTCTTGCTGCCACCAATCGAGCCGCCATCGGCCTCAACAGGGCGAAAATTGAGATTGAAACGTTCAAAAATACGGCAGTAGGTGGCAAACATATTGTCATATTCAGCATTCAAACAGGTTTCATCGGCATGAAAGGAATAGGCATCTTTCATGATAAATTCGCGGCCGCGCATGAGCCCGAAACGGGGTCGGATTTCATCACGGAATTTAGTCTGAATCTGATACAAGTTCATGGGCAACTGTTTATAAGAGCGCAACTCACGGCTGACCAAGTCACACACAACTTCTTCATGTGTGGGGCCTAAGCAGGATTCATGACCATGGCGATCACTAAAACGTAATAATTCGGGGCCGTACTTTTCCATGCGCTCCGATTTTTCCCACAACTCGGTCGGTTGCACCATCGGCAGCAATAATTCTTGTGCGCCGGAGCGATTCATTTCTTCGCGCACAACCGTTTCAATCTTACGCAACACGCGCAAACCCAAGGGTAAATAATCGTACACACCGGACGTGACGCGGCGAATAAAACCTGCACGCAGCAATAATTTATGCGAGATCACCTCGGCATCAGCCGGATCATCACGCAAGGTAGGAATAAACAGTTTGGAATAACGCATGGCAGCAAGCATAGCGATGCTTGATCCATTCAGGTAGCTCCGTTGTCTTTGTAAGCCAAAAAGAAGCTTTCAAATGGCGGCTGAGAACTCAATGTGATTCAGCATGGAAATAATCGCGATGTTATCTTTGCAAGAAGGCGTTCGAAAATGGGGGCGGTATATTCTTTTCTAGAGTCCTAGGGTTTGCTCTTTCCATCATACATTTCGCAGCACTCGACTAGGCTGGTTTCGGTTTTTGGACGCGGCTATTTAAGCCCACCATCAGGCTTAATGCGCTGACAAATACAATCACCTGCAGGGCGCTTGGTTGATCATCATAACCAATCAGCACATGCAGCAGTTCGCCTATCGCACTTTCCGATGATAACAATGCGGAACTGTTCCATAGCGGATCAACCAACGGCGGTAGCCATTCAATGACCACCAGATTCCAGCAGGCCTGGGATGCCATGCCTGCAGCGAGCAACATCAGCAACCAGCCGGCAACACGAAACATATTTTTTAGCGGAATATGCACCAGACCGAAATAGAGCAGGCCGCCAATGATCAGGGCAGATATACCGCCCATAACCCCGCCCATGAGCATGCTCCAGCCATCGGCTTGCACGCCTTGGGCTGCACCAAACAAGAAAAAAGCAGCTTCCGATCCTTCACGCATGACGGCGGATAAAGCCACAATCGCCAGTGCTGTATGCGGTAAACTACCTGCTTTGACCGAGCCGCCGACCTGCTGCATGCGTTGCGCCATTTCCCGGCCTTGGCTGCTCATCCACAATACTGTCCAGGCAATCAAGACCGATGCCAGCAATAGTACCACGGCATTAAAGATGAATTCACCTTCACCATCGAAGGAGGCTTCCATTTGTTCCATGAAGATGCCTAAAAAAACAGCGCCCAACAAGCCGCCCAATACACCTAAACCAATCCATTTCCTTGAACCGGGCAATCCGCGAGTAGCCACCATCAACACACTGATGACCAGAACCATCTCCAGCATTTCTCGAAATACAATGACCAGTGATGGAATCATGCCTCGGTCTCCTGTCTGCATTGGCGGCACAAACCGAACATCACCAGTTGATGCCCTGTCAGTTTAAAGCCTTTTGCATCAGCTGCAGACTGTTGCAATTGTTCGATGGTTTTATGTGAGAATTCTTCGATATGACCGCATTCAGTACAAACCATGTGGTCGTGATGAGCTTTATCGGCGCGTTCGTAGCGCTTTTTATCGGCCAGTTGAATTGAATCGATCAAGCCTTGCGACTCCAGTGCTGCTAGACCGCGATATACTGTAGCAATGCCAATGCTCTGCCCGTCATCAGCCAACGCTCGGGCTAATTCTTCGGCATCCCAGTGGCGGTTTGAGGCATTAATAATATCAAGAATAGCTTGTCGCTGTGTGGTTAATCGTAACATGGCATAACGATAATCGTTATCAGCGCCAAGTAAAGTGTGATGATTGCATGAGCGATATGATCGCTGATTTCAGTTGATGGTGTTTGTGGAGGTTATGGGGGCGGATTAGCTGTCAGACAAGCTATAGCGGGTGCCGAAGCGCTAGGCGGTGGCTGGAACACTGCTATCGTTTTGTGCAGGGCGTAGGCGCTCTTCACGATTAACTTGCACTTCACGCGGCGCATCAATACCAATACGTACCTGCCCGCCTTTCACATCCAATACCTGGATTTGAATATTATCGCCGATGGCAATGGCTTCGCCTTTTTTACGTGTCAAAATTAACATGGAAGATCCTCTCCATTCATTAGTAGACTATTTATCGGAAACTACAAGGTGAAGTTAAGCCAGAAATACTATTATCGTCAGAGCTACGCAGTAGAATCATGCAAAAAAGGCGACTGCCTTGGCCTATATGCAGGATGCTTATAACAATGAAAAAAGCCTGCAAACATTAAGTTTGCAGGCTTTCGACATGCATACTGGGATGCTTGTGTGGTGGGCTCACTAGGACTCGAACCTAGAACCAACCGGTTATGAGCCGGTTGCGC
>CAZKHV010000113.1:0-4430 GCA_964552605.1 uncultured Zetaproteobacteria bacterium
CCGAAGATGGTGTATTGACCATCCAAATGCGGTGTATCGCCATAACAAATATAAAACTGGCTACCGGCTGAATCTGGATCGGATGAACGCGCCATTGCTAGCGTACCACGCACATGTTTGCGCTCATTGAATTCGGCTTTCACCTTGTAACCGGGACCACCTGTACCACGCCCATCCGGATCACCACCCTGTGCCATGAAACCGGGAATCACACGATGAAAAATCAAGCCATCATAATAACCTTTACCCGCCAATGCCTTAAAGTTAGCCACCGTATTTGGTGCACTATCAGGATACAATTCAATCAAAATATCACCATGTTCGGTTTCAATGTTGATATGATTTCCCTCTGGAATATCCTTATCGCCAGCCTGTGGCGCTGTTGCAAATAGACCCACGCTATTCTCCTTTGTTACTGAATTTTGATTATCATTAAATTGGCTGGCAAACAGTATTGCAAGCGCTGCAAATGCCATCATTTTATAATTTCTTTTTTTCAACTTCTGCAATTTCATTGCTTCACGCTGATCCGTCATAAGCACCTGTCATAAATACCTTTTTTGTGCCGTCGGTAAAATGCGCGCCGGATGCAACACCATGTGCCGTAAACCCGCCTTTAGATCACCTGTTCCGATCACGCTATCGTGCGCAAATACTGCCACAGTTTTTTCATCCTCATGAGAATCAACTGGAAGCGCTGTCGATTTCAACTGAATACGCTGCCCATGCAAAAAGCGCTTGGCCTGATCATCGGCCAAATCCAAACGCTCAAAATCACGCAACCAGTGGCCCAACGAAACCAGACATTCGTCCTTGCGTTCGGATAGATCGTCCATGTTCACCATTATTGCTGCCGGCCAACCACCTGTCGATACACGTTTCAATGCTGTCACACAGCCACCCATGCCCAATGCCGCACCGACATCACGCGCCAAGGAGCGAATATAAGTGCCCTTCGAACAACGCACAGACAAGCTTACAACAGGGAATTCAAAGGCTTCCAGCTCAAGCGATAGAATCGTCACCGATCTCGCTTTCATCTCAACCGACTCACCCTTGCGTGCCAGATCATGTGCCCGTTTTCCATTGATACGAATAGCCGAATAAACCGGTGGCACTTGCTCAATTTCACCACGAAACGCAGGCAACACCTGTTGCAGTTGATCAAGGTTTATGCGCGCATCAAATCTGGCGCTGATTTCACCTTCACAATCCAGACTGTCGGTTTGATACGAAAGGTCAAAGCTCACCCGATACGATTTTTCAGCCAGCAAACCCATTTCTGCAAAGCGTGTCGCATCACCCAACAGAATGGGCAACATGCCCGTCGCCAACGGGTCGAGTGTGCCGGCATGGCCTGCTTTGATGCGCTTTTTACCGGCCACTGAAAACAAACGCGATACTTCATTGACTGCCCGTCGCGATGTCCAGCCTAAAGGTTTATCTAGAAAAACAATGCCGCAAACATGCTCTGGAAAATTCACAGAATCAGCCATCAATCAAAAACGCGGCTGACCGCCTGCTCTACGCTTACACGCACCTCATCAAAACTACCGCGCATCAAGCAGCCGGCAGCATGTCGATGGCCACCACCGCCGAGACTTGCTGCCACCGCTCCGACATCAGCCGTCGTTTTACCACGGAAACTGACTTTCCAAGCACCATGATTATTTTCATCGCAGCGAATCAATACCGCCACTTCCACACCATCAATACTGCGCGCATAATCAATCAGGCCTTCGCTATCTTCCACATCAGCTCCGGTGGATTCATACATCGCTCGTGTGACATGCACCCAAGCCGAACGTTTATCATCACGCAAAGTCAGCGTATCCAGACAAGCAGTAAGTATTTTCAGACCGGCCAAGGGATGACTTTCATAGATATTAACACAAATCGGCCACGGCTCTGCACCGGCATCAATCAAATCGGCCGCCATGCGATAGACTTGGGCGGTTGCATTGGGCAAACGGAAACTGGCGGTATCGGTCAATACAGCAGCATAAATCGCACTGGCGCTGGCACTGTTCAAGGTTTTATCCATCGCAATCAGCAGATCAAACATCATCGCACCGGTTGCACAATAACGCGCATCCACCACATTGATGTCAGCAAAATATTTATTACTCACATGATGATCGATATTGACCAATTGCGCACCGGCATAAAAGGTATCGGGCATTCCGAGTCGCCCTTTGGCTCCGCAATCCAAAGCAATAATCAGATCGGCATCCTGCTTCGCCGTACCCCAAGCTCCCTTTTGAACCCGATCAGCATAGTCCAGAAAAGCGTAAATGCGTGGCACACCATCCTTGTTATGCATGACCACATCTTTATCCATGCCGATCAAGACATCATAGAGTGCTTGCTGAGAGCCAATGCCATCACCATCCGGATTGCAATGCGTGATCAATAAAATTTTATCAGCGGATTCAATAGCAGCTAAAACAGGCTGCCAATCGACATCATCAAACAAGGGCTGCAAACTCATGGAGCCTCTAGGTTTCTCAACAGTTGCAACACATCACCCGACTTTTCGAAATTCTCATCCCATTTAAAATGGATCTTCGGCAAACGGCGTTTACTAATCGCACGACGCAGTTCGTGTTCAAAATGAGGTGCCATACGGGTCAGCGCCTGCAAACACATGGCCACATCCGTTTCAGCATTGCGATAGATCCAAATATTCAAATGCTCGCGCCCACAGGCCTGCACGCGAGTGATGCTGACACCATTAAAACGCGGGTCAGCCACATCTCGCAACAACAGAGTGGCAAGCAAACGCTGAATATCGGTTAAAAAGCGTTGCTGGTTCGGGGTACTACGCTTAGCAGCCATCGATCAAAGCGTCGCAGCTACTTCTTCAATGATATAAAACTCGAACGTATCGCCTTCTTTCACATCATTGAACTTCTCAACACTCATACCAAACTCATAACCGCTCTTCACTTCTTTCACATCGTCTTTAAAGCGACGCAAGGAAGCCAACACACCATCATAAACCAGCACAGACTCACGCAACACACGTACATGCGCACCACGCACCACATAACCATCGGTCATGTAACAACCGGCCACAGCACCCACCTTCGGAGCCTGGAATACTTCACGCACGTCCGCAGTACCAGTGACTTTTTCGACTTCATCCGGACTCAATACGCCAGCCATAGCCGCTTTGACTTCATCAATCGCATCGTAGATGACTTTGTAGAAACGAATATCCACGCCTTCAACATCAGCCACTTTCTTAGCCTTGTTTTCAGGTCGAACATTGAAACCGATAATGATCGCGTTGGCAGCGGAGGCCAACATCACATCGGATTCGGTAATGCCACCAATAGCTTTGTGTACGATCTTCACTTTCACATCGTCCGTGCCAGCTTTAATCAACGACTCCGCCATGGCTTCAACCGAGCCAGTCACATCACCCTTAATCAATACAGGCACTTCTTTGATGCCACTCTTCATGTGAGCAAACAATTCATCGAGGCTGGCACGTTTCTTGGCTTCTGCACCCAGCTCACGTTCACGGTCTTTACGATAACGCACGATATCACGCGCCTGTTTCTCATTCTCTACCGAATAGATTTCCTGACCGGCTTCCGGCACCGAATCCAAACCTAACAATTCAAACGGAATCGATGGCCCAGCCGTACGATGTTGCACCGCATTCTCATCAATAATCGCACGCAAACGACCTGTAGCCGAACCCACTACCACGGTGTCACCCTGTTTAAATGTACCATTTTGCACCAGAACAGTAGCCACAGGGCCACGGCCTTTATCCAAACGAGACTCCACCACAATACCTTTACCACGACGGGTTGGATTGGCTTTGAGTTCCAAAATTTCCGTCTGCAGTGCCAACATTTCAAGCAAGTCATCCAAGCCCTGACCGGTATGCGCAGAGACTTCAACAAAGATGGTATCACCACCCCAATCTTCCGGCACCACTTCATGCTCAGCCAACTGGCGTTTGACCATTTCCGGATCAGCGCCTTCTTTATCCATCTTGTTCACAGCCACAATCATCGGCACACCAGCAGAGCGGGCATGGTTCAAGGCTTCAATCGTCTGCGGCATCACACCATCATCGGCAGCGACCACAAGAACCGCCACATCGGTCATGCTCGCACCACGCGCTCGCAGACTGGTAAAGGCTTCATGACCCGGTGTATCAACAAACACCACTCGCTCGCCACTGTCCAACTTCACCATATAAGCACCGATATGCTGGGTGATACCACCGGCCTCACCTTCAGCCACATTGGCTTTACGCAACGCATCCAGAATCGATGTTTTACCATGATCGACATGCCCCATGACCACCACAACCGGCGGACGTGGCACCAAATCGCCATCATCATCTTCCGATACATCTTCAACCAGCACATCTTCAACCGCCGCTGCATTGATCAACTTGGCCTTAT
>CAZKHV010000114.1:0-2632 GCA_964552605.1 uncultured Zetaproteobacteria bacterium
TACCGCCGGGAATATCCTTCTCTTTCGCAAACAGATATTTAATCATGTATTTCCCCTTTTAATATTAATCTCTTTTAGAATCTTATAATCGCTCATCTGAGATCAATCTTCATGCTCTTCATCATGCTGACCTGGCATTAACAAATACCATGCAAACCACATGCTTGAGAACGCCAATATAATACCCAGTACAGATGCAAAACCAGCCATATTACTCTCCCTAACCCTTAATTATTTTGTTATTATTCTTTCTGATAGCCTTCACGAACCGAATGCAACTTCAGCGCTGTTGCAAGAATCCAAACAAACATAATACCAAAGAAAATCATCACCCAGTTGCCAAACCCTTCGAATGTAAATGGCGAGTATGCATCAGATCCCCACAAACCTGCTTCAGGAAACGGTCCGCGACCAATCGCCAGCTGCGTTGCAATCGTAAATACAGAACCATTACCCATGCCTGTGACAAAGCCTGCAACAATAATAAGCCATAATGAATTTTTCATGCCCTCTCCCTTATTAAAAAAATATGAATTTATTTTAATACTTCGCAAGTATTGTAATCTTTAACATCACTGTCAAGCCCATAAATAGGCCACGGGTATTGATCGGCTCTCACGACCCCCACACATCCAACCTGGCACTCAAAAGCGCTGTAATTTCCTAAAAACGAGAATAAACCTAACATCAGAAAGGCAACAAAAAACAAACAACACGCATGGCTCTTGCCAAGCAAACAATCATCTTCCATCATTCAGGGATGCGTGAAATAATCATCTACGGCATCAGCGGATGCGCTTCTCTTTTCATCTTGGGATACACCGTCCACATTTTTATTGGCGGCCTTGTTGAGCCACAAACTGAAACCATCAGCATCATTATCGCTGTCCTTCTTGGTGCCTCAGTCATGGCATGGATGGTCTGGGACGTACTCAAAAACCATCGCTTGAAATAATTATTTATAGAACTCCAAAGCTTTAATAGCGGCATCATAGCCGCCCTCTTTGAATTGCCCCTTATGAAAAACATACTGCTGCTTTGCACCCAGTTCATCCGTGCCGGTTAAACCGAACGACTTGCCCGCCTTATCTGCAAAAAAACGCAGATCACGCATGAGTAAACGACGTTTACCATTTTTAAGACGCATGGTGATTTGCTCTTTATGAATATCCAAGACAACTGGAGCCGTCGGCAACAACAAGAGGCGACGAAAAATCCGACTTCCACCCACCATCAAAAAGAAAAAACCCAGAAACATCAAACCCTGCCCCATCCATTGATCATCCGTGCCATACCAGACTTTCAGCCCCCACAACAACAAGAACAACACTGTTGGCACATAGAGCACCAGGTCCCAGATAATACCGGACTTATCTGGTTGCAATACACACTCAACTTCACGCCACGATTTAGCCACCCTTTTTATCTCCTAGCAAACGCACCAATACTGGCATCATCTCACTATACAACATGCGCCCAGGTGCAACCCAATCCACTTTACCTTGCCCGTTAATCACAAATGTCCATGGCTCACCGCGCACTTGAAAGGCATCATAAGCTTCCGGATTATAATATTGATCCATGTGTAGAAAAATAACCCGATCTTCATATTGATCCATGACCACTTTCAGCATCTGCAATTGTTTGTCGCACTGCGTGCAATGTCCGGGTGTGGCAAATTCCATAATAATAGGTTTACCCGTTTTCAACGCATCATCAAACGACCACTGATACATGCGCGGATCAGGATAGCGGTAACTGGTTATTTTCGACATATCACCACCAACGTCCGCCAATGTCTTGGTTTTCAAGGAGGGTACACTCTGCCCAATAGCAAACACGCCCCCGCCACCAACATCACAAGCCGCAAGCAACAACAGCGAAACCATAACAAGATACTTCATCGCATTTACCATTTAACTTTTATCCCAACCTGAACAGGTACAGAATAAATTATACGCCCATATAAAGTTCGCCAGCAAAACCAGACTGCCAAATATACCCATCGTCGCCAGCCATGGTTTCACGATAGCCTCAACCTCAGCCGGTGACATTGTCTCGCTAGCAATACCGCCCGCCACGCCGGCCGCCGTAAAAAACACCACCATGCCAATCAAACCAAAATTGTGCACCCAGAAATGCCATTTCACCAGTTTTAAACTATAAATCGGCCGCCGCACCAAACGTGGTACGATATAATAAACGGCAGCAAAAATCGCCATTTCCACCCAACCCAATAAATTAATATGCGTATGTGCACGCACAATTAAATTACCATGCATACGATGATCAACAAAATGACGGAATTCGTGAATCCCCCCCATCAAAGCGCCCCAAGTAAAACCAATAATGCTATAGATGATGCAGGCAAACACGAACCATAAGGTATATTTGATATATTCTGGATCTTCCCATGGCTGGCGTTTCATTCTTTCACCTCTGATTGTTTGTTTTGATAGCTCGGCTTATCGCGAATGTCGGTATATTTCTCTTTCCACTCGTCAGGTGCCCAAGTTTTCACCATCGAATCAATGAATGGTGATTCACCCTTAGGTGGAGCTGGCGATGAAGCCGATCCCTGCTCTGAAATCAATTCGGATAAAAAGACAGCCATCAAATGACGCTTTTCTTC
>CAZKHV010000114.1:2732-4430 GCA_964552605.1 uncultured Zetaproteobacteria bacterium
TGCTCAAAAATAGGTGTATCGCTTGTTGCCATCACATATTGCATAATACCAAATGCAATCGTTGCAAACAGCACGAACAGCCCTGCCACAATAAATAATAATTTTTCGCCAGTTTTTAAAGGGTGCTTGTTGTCTTCTCTCATAGGAACGGCATTATCCGGCATCAAACACGCTTTGCAACAAGGAGTCACTCATGCATTTCCGTCCCATCCTGACAAGCATCACCCTGCTCATCTTATCCGGCTGCATCATTCAAACAGACAAGCAGGCTCAAGCAGACAAAATCATTGAACAATTTCAAACAGCCGTCGAGCAACAACATTGGGATCAAGCTGCTGAACTCTACGACCCTAAGTTTTTCAAATCGCAATCACGTGCCGCCTGGCAAAATGAAATCGAACAAAGCCAACAACTCCTGGGAAAAATTCAGAGCTTTGCCATTTCGTCCAAAAGCAAAGACCCACGATTCAGTGGTGACTTCTATATCTACACCGTAACCGTTAAACATGAACATGGTTATAGCACTGAAACCATCACCATTGTTCGAAATCTGGACAGAGATTCACTTGCCATCGTCGGCTATCAAATTAAACCCCGGAGAAACCAATGAAAAAAACAATCCTACCCTTACTATCCGCAATACTTATATCCTCATGCATGCAGGCGAGCGATGTCAAACCGGTTAGCGAAAACACCATTATGCAACTCTCCGGCACATGGCTCACCGACAATGACAAAGGAAGCATCCGCTTTTATAGCGATGAGACGGTCAAAATAAACATGCCCGAGCGCACTCCACCCATAAAACTACTTTCGCCTTTTGAAGCGGTAAAAGACAACACACTGGGCATTGCACTGGGAGGATTCTGGAGCGGACCTATCTTAATTGATACCAGCAAAGTCACTCAGGGTTTGATCACCGCCACGTTCCCTGAAGAAGAAGCATTCCTGCTGCATAAAAAATAAACCCCGATACAAGCACAACAAACTAAACAACAGGCAAAAAAAACGAGAGGCAAAGCCTCTCGTTTTTTTAATCCTTAATACTACGTTAGATCAATGACGTGGTGCCGAAGGATTACCAGATGTTGATGGGCGAGACACAGTTAAGTATGCTGCCACATTAGCAATATCTTCATCCGTCAACCTGGCAGCAACTTTTCGCATCTGCGCCATTGGATCATTGTCACGGGCCGCGTCATCATCGGAAGATTTAGTCGTCGCACCCAAACGTAATGCCTCCAACTCATGTTTCAGATAATTGTAATTCTGACCACCGATTACAGGATACATATTGCCTGCAGAACGTCCGTTAAAGGCATGGCAACTCTGACATGCTGGTATGCCACGTTCAGGTATGCCGAACTTGACAATAATCTTACCCTTATACGTCACCCCAATATCTTCGCCATCCTTACGCATGGCATCCAAATCAGAGCCAAGACTTGGAGTCTTCAATGTATGCACATAAGCAGCCACATCACGACGTTGCTCCTCTGTCAGTGCTTTAGCAATATCATTCATTTGATACATAGTATTGTCCATACGTTTATCGGTAGCAAAATCTTCCAGCTGCTTCCAAATATACTTCTGAACCTGATAAGCCAAACGCGGCGTACTCATTTCATCCGAACCCATGCCCGCAGAACCATGACAACCGGCACAAGCAGGCACATCATCACCCACTCCGTTATCAAA
>CAZKHV010000115.1:0-4403 GCA_964552605.1 uncultured Zetaproteobacteria bacterium
CTGGCGGAGAGAGAGGGATTCGAACCCTCGGTGCCCGTTAAGACACACACGCTTTCCAGGCGTGCTCCTTCAACCACTCAGACATCTCTCCAGTCCTCTTTTCAGAGGGCGGCGGATAGTACGGTGCGCGTGCTTGCATCGCAAGAGTGATGATTAGTCGCATAAAATTTGTTGAATCCATTGGCCAATATCTCGGGTTTCTTCGATGCAGACACTGTGCTCCATTGGGTAGCTATGCCACTGCACGCTATAATTATGGGATTGCAGTTGGCTACACGCACTTTTACCCAAGCTATAAGTGACGACGGGATCATGCTTGCCATGAGCCATGAAGATGGGGGGCACGTTTGCATCGGGCTGCCAATCTGCAGTTTCAGTGGGCAACAACAGGCAACCTGAGAGCGCCATGATACCGGCCAGTTTATTGTTTTGGCGCAGACCAAGATGCAGTGCCATCGCAGCACCCTGAGAAAAGCCAGCCAGAATGATGCGATCCGGTGCAATGCCGCGCATTTGTTCCTGCTCAATGAGCAGTTGAATGGATTGACTGGATTGCTGAATGCCGTGGCGATCATGTTCAACACCCAGATCATTCTGTTTGATGTCGTACCAAGCGGGCATGATATAACCGCCATTGAGGCTGACGGGCATCGATGGTGCATGGGGAAAAATGAAGCGGATCGCCAGATCGTTGGGCAGATTCAGTTGCGGGACAATGGATTCAAAATCATGTCCATCCGCACCTAAACCATGCAACCAGATAATGCTGGCTTGCGGCTTGGTGGCGGTTTCAATCGTGATGTGTGGAAGGGTTTGCAAGTTCATGTGCCAATCATGACGCAATACGCATTGGCTGTGAATGCATCGGAGCAGAAATTAAGCTGTGGTACTATTCTTGCAGGCTAGACAAATCACCAGAGCTTAGCGGGAATGATGATCGGAGCTCTGGCTGACATGAACATCGCTCTCCTGATGCTGTTGGCTAGAGCCACAGAATGGGCAGTAGATGAACTCTTGTGCGACCTTGCGTTGGCAGCTGTCGCATTCGCGTTGGTAAGACAGGGCATGATTCACCTTGACGGAAATCGTGCCGGTCAGCATGGCGAACATGGTTAGCCCGATAATAATTAATACAGAAGCCAACGCCCGGCCTCCGGCGCTATGCGGTACAATATCACCGTAACCGACGGTGGTCATGGTGACCAATGCCCACCAGCAGCCCTCAAAGGCATTGGCGATATTTTGAGGTTCCAGGAAATAAATCAGATTACCGGAAATCATCACGATGATAATGATGCCGGCGATGACCACGGCCATAATTTCAAAGACATCTTTTAGCGATGAAACGAACAGGTGCAGGGCGCGTAAATAGCGAATCAGTTTGAGCAGGCGAAATACACGCAGTAATCGAATGACGGTGTTGGTGTCGCCAAAAATGAGCAGGGGCAGCAGAGTGGCGAGATCAACGATGCCATAAAAGCTGAAGGCATACGCGAAAGCATTGCGGGCAGAGTACAAGCGCAGGATGTATTCGATAATAAATAAAATGGTGACGCTGTACTCAAAGGCATAAAACAGTGCTTTCCAATGATCATCGAAACGGTTGACCGAGCCCATCATGCCGACAATTACACTGATCAGAATGATCAGCATTAACGTTTGATTTACCTTGCGACCCGGTGGTGATGAGAGGTCAAATAGACACTGATTCAATCGAGCCCGGATAGGATTGGCGATGGCATTCTCGTTACGTGAGGGATCGTAATCTGGCATGGTATTCCCCTTAAAGAGCAGATCATAAAGCAATGCCGGGAAGCTGGCTATCTGGGCACTGTGCCAGCAGCGCCTGAAGAATAGCTTTGTGTCTTGTGGCCTTTGTGGTTCAATCCCGGCATGGGAAAACATTTACATATTCTGGGTGTGTGCGGTACGGCCATGGCGGCGATTGCTGCGCTGGCTAAATCACAGGGCTGGGTAGTTACCGGTTCCGATGCGGGTGTGTATCCACCGATGTCGGATTATTTGCAGGGTTTGGGGGTGGCTATTGCGCCGTTTGATGCGGCAAACTTACAGCCTGAGCCGGATCTGTGTGTGATTGGTAATGCCATGAGCCGTGGCAATGTCGAGGTTGAAGCGATTCTGGATGTGGGGATGGCTTATTGTTCCGGGCCTGAATTTGTTGGCAATCATATTTTGCCCGGACGACATGCAGTGGTGGTGGCCGGTACGCATGGTAAAACCACATCATCGTCATTATTGGCGCATGTGTTGGAAGTGGCAGGTGCCGCTCCGGGCTTTTTGATTGGCGGTGTGCCGGAAGATTTCGGTGGTGGTGCGCGGCTTGGTGAAGGCGATGTGTTTGTGCTCGAAGGTGATGAATACGATACCGCCTTTTTCGATAAACGCAGTAAGTTCCTGCACTACCATGCTCGCACGCTTATTTTGAACAATCTCGAATACGATCACGCTGATATTTTTCCGGATTTGGAAGCGATTAAAACACAGTTTCATCATTTGATTCGCACCGTGCCTGCTGGCGGCACAATTATTGCCAATGCCGATGAGGAGGATGTTACCGATGTGTTGAGTCGCGGTTGCTGGACTCCTATCGTATCCTTTGCACGTTTCGGTCATGCGCAGGCGCAGTGGCAGTGGCAGGCGATGTGTGAAGACGGTTCGGCTTTTCGCCTTTATCGTCATGGTGAGGTGGTGATCGAAGTCGAGTGGCAGATGATTGGTATTCATAATATTGCCAATGCCTGTGCTGTAGCCGCTGCCGCCTCAAGGCTGGCTGTGGATGATCAAACCATTGCTGCTGCGCTGACTTCCTTTTCAGGCATTCGACGGCGCATGAGTTTGGTGGGTGAAGCTGGCGGGGTGAAAGTATTTGATGATTTCGCCCATCATCCGACAGCAATTACCGGCATGGTTGCTGCTGCAAAAGCCAGCATGATTCAGGCTGGTGGTGGGGGTGAGCTGTGGGTAATTGTCGAGCCGCGCTCCAACACCATGCGGACACGCATTCATCAGGATCGCTTGCCGCTATGTTTTGATGCAGCGGATCATGTGATTTTTGCTACTCCGTCGTCGCGCAATTTACAGCCGGATGAAGTGCTCGATGCGCAAGCGGTGTGTGAACAGATTGGTTCGCAGGCTTATTTGATCGATTCGGTGGACGCGATTGTTGCTTTTGTTCAAGGCGCAGCCCGGCGGAAGGATCATGTGCTGGTGTTATCCAATGGTGGTTTTGATGCTATTCATCAGCGTTTGCTCGATAGCTTTGCTGCCGGCTAAATGAATGTTTGAGATGCAATTTTCTCACAGTTTTTGTATTTAAGCGTAGTTTTAGCTAGTATCGATCCGCTTTTGTGAACATCAATTGTGAACAATAATATGGAGGGGATATGTCAAGTACACTGAATAACATTGCCAAACAGGGAGACCATGGCTCGGCCATGATGCCTGTGATTCAAGGCGTAGGGCGTGCAGCGATTGAGATTGCTGCGGTACTGCGTGGCGCGGTTTTTCGCGGCGCACTCGGTGGTGCAGGTAGTGAAAACATGCAGGGTGAACAGCAGCAAATGCTGGATATACTCTCGGATGAAATCTTTTTGGAAGAAATGCGTTCAACCGGCTTTATCTGTGCGGTTGGTTCGGAAGAACAGGAAGAACTGCTGGTGATTGAAGAATATACCGATGCCGATTATCTGGTGCTGGTTGACCCGCTGGATGGCTCTTCGAACTTGGATATCGATGGTCCGGTCGGAACAATCTTCTCGATTGTTAAACGCAAGACAGCCAACTCCGAGCGTCCGCATGTGTCCGATACCTTGCAATCCGGCCGTGAAGTGATTGCGGCAGGTTATGTGTTGTATGGCCCATCCCTGATGCTGGTGTGTTCGGTGGGCGAGGGTGTCCATGGTTATACCTTTAATCCTGCCAATGCGCGTTTTGAATTAAGCCATCCTGATATCCGCATTCCGGAAACTGGTGGTTATTATTCGGTCAATGAGTCCAATAAGAAAAAATGGGCCGATGGCATGGGCGATAAATTGATTTCCATGAAAGAAGAAACAGGCCTTGGCATGCGTTATGTGGGTGCGATGGTGGCGGATATGCATCGTACGCTGCTCAAAGGCGGTGTGTTTCTATATCCAGCCGATAATAAAAACACTACGGGTAAATTGCGTTTGTTGTATGAAGCGATTCCAATGGGGTTTGTCATGGAGCAAGCCGGTGGTAAGGCGATGAGTAAAGATATTGCGATTCTGGATATCGAGCCTGAAGCACTGCATCAGCGTGTGCCTGTCTACTTGGGTTCTGAAACCTACGTCGACGCGCTACTGGGATAAGGTGAGAGCAGAAAGCACAGTCTTTCTCGAAACATATTTAAGGGAAATCGG
>CAZKHV010000116.1:0-4396 GCA_964552605.1 uncultured Zetaproteobacteria bacterium
TTATTCGGGCCGCTCTGGGCGTGATAACAATTGAACCAGAGCATGCTGAATATCCAGTTTTCCGGTAAGAATCCGATGAATGCTTTGCATCAGCGGCAGTTCCACATCCAACTTCTCCGCCATCAATGCAACCGCTTGAGCTGTACGCACGCCTTCGACCACTTGTCCGATCTCGCGTTCCGCTTCCTGTAGGTTTTTACCTTGCGCAATGGCAATGCCAAAACGTCGGTTGCGGGATAAATTGCCAGTGCAGGTGAGTACCAGATCTCCGAGGCCGGATAAACCCATCATGGTTTCGGTGCGGCCACCGCAGGCCACCGTCAAGCGTGCGATTTCCGACAAACCGCGTGTGACTGTAGCAGCAACAGAATTGTGGCCAAACCCCAGCCCGTCGGCCATGCCTGCAGCGATAGCAATGACGTTTTTCAATGCGCCACCCATGGCCACGCCGATCACATCATCGCTGGGATAAATACGGAAATTGGTATCATCAAAAAAGGTCGCGGCATGCTGAGCCAAGGATAGCGTTTGTGCCGCCATGGTGATGGCTGTCGGCTGATTCAGAGCCACTTCCATGGCAAAGGACGGGCCGGATAAGAGGGCAATACGAGAGCGGTCGATGTATTGCGCCAGTATTTCATCGTTGCGTTGCAGGTGTTCCGGATGCAGGCCTTTGCAGGCCGCAATCACCGGATAATCAGCATCCGCCAAATGCGGCAAATAATCATCCATGGCAATGCATGGCAGGGCATAAATACAGGCATCAATCGTAGCCAGAGATTCACTTAAATCGGAGCTGAGCTGGATATTGTCCGGCAAATGGATACCGGGCAGAAAATCACTGTTTTCACGGCTTTGATTGATACGCTGCACTTGCTCGGTGTCACGGGTGTACAAACGCACCTGACGTTTGCCGGAGCGCGCCAACACCAACGCCAGTGCCGTGCCCCATGATCCGGCTCCCAACACACATACTTGTTCTCTGCTCATGTCTGTTCTCCCGTTTTGTAGCTGCCCCGATCTCGATGCAATAGTAGTGGAAACAGCAACAGCATGAACAGCAGCAACAATGGCCAGTCACCCCAGCGCACATAGGGCGTGATGGTTTTAGATGTGCTGAACGAGCCTGTTAAAACGCCGGGAACCCACCAATCCAGCTGCTCGGCGATTTGCCCGTCCGGCTGAATAATGGCAGTGACCCCGGTATTGGCTGCACGCAGCACATAACGTCCGCTTTCTACTGCCCGCATGCGAGCGGCCTGAAAATGCTGCCATGCTGCTGGTGTGTGGCCATACCAGGCATCATTGGTGACATTGACCAAGACTTGAGCCCCGCCCAATACGCGGCCTCGGGCTTCTTCCGGAAACAACGATTCATAACAAATCAATGCGCCATAGGTGATCCCGCGCAGTGCTACCACACCGGCATCCGTGGCCGGTTTGAAATCCGCAATTTCTGGAACCAAGGTGTGCAAAAAAGGAATCCAAGACGGCACATATTCACCAAACGGAACCAGATGATGTTTACCGGCAAAATCGCGTTGTTGCACGGCCGGGTCGTAGGCAAATAAACCATTCTGCGCAGCACGTTTGCTGTTGTGACCGCCGATCAGCTGCAAGCCTCCGTAGAGTAATGGCGTTTGCCATTCTTCGACTTGTTCGTTCAGCCACGTATTCCAGTTCGGCGCACGTTCAAGGAAAAAAGGAATAGCTGCTTCTGGCCAGATGATGACATCGATAGCGGTTTTGGGGTTTGAGTTGGGGTCGGAGCTGGGATCTGAGCCGGGATCGGAACCAGCAGCAGCTTGCGCCGATAGTGCTGCATAACGATGCATGGTTGAATCGAGAAATGCGGCATCCCACTTTTGATCTTGCGGGATATTACCCTGCACGAGCGCTACCCGATGCGATTCACCATCGGCTGTTGATGGCGCTGGAGCGCAGGCAAACAGTACGATTGTCAGCAGCAGTCCGCCACCGCCGATGCGTTTGTGCTGAGAAAAAAGTAGCAGCAGGGATGCCGCCAACAGGGCAGGCAAGAGACTCAAGCCGTATACCCCGAACCAGGATGCCCAGCCGATGGCCGGACTATCAAGCAATACATTGCCGAGCGCTGTCCATGGCAGGCCGGTTAAAATGCTTCCCCGTAACCATTCTTCGAACACGGCAATGCTTGGAAATACCAATAATATCCATGCTGATTTACCGGCCAAGCGCCATGTTAACCATGCCCACAGTGCCGGAAACAGAGCCAGTACCGAACCCAGTAATAGCACACAAAAGGCTGCCGCAATCCACGGTAAATGCCCGTAAATATGCAGCGTGGGAGCCACCCACCATGCCCCGAAGGCAAACCAGCCGAGGCCAAAAAAGAAGCCGGTCAGGAACGCTGAGCCTTGCCGAATCAAGTACAACCAGCCGGTCAGAGCAGGGATGACAAACCATGCCTGATCAAATGGCGAAAAGGCGAAGGGCATCAATGCGCCGAGCATCAATGCTGCAATGGCTTGCATTTTGCGACTCATGTTGGGCTGGATGATTGACCCAGCTGAATACGCACTTTGCTGATGCGCCGGGGATCGGCATCAATCACTTGCACGTGCAAACCATCGATGCTGACTTGCTCGCCGCTCTGCGGAATACGGCCGAGGTGTGCGGTTAGCCAGCCACCGACGGTATCGTAATCCCCTTCGGGCAGTTGCCGGCCTAAGCCTTCGGCCAGTTCTTCAATATGCATGCGTGCCTGCACCATATAGCTGCCGTCACCCAAGGCATCGAGTTCACTGGCTTCCTGTTCACCGTCTTCTCCGATATCACCAATAATTTCGACCATCAGATCGGCCAGCGAGATGAGTCCGGCGGTGCCGCCGTATTCATCCAGTACGATGGCGATACGGCACGAATGTTCACGCATTTCCGATAACAGGCCGGATATCTGTTCCAATTCCAAGACCCGCAAACACGGGTGTAGCAAACTCGTCAAAGCCGGGTTATTGCCGGATAAACGTGCTTTGACCACTTCACGCACATGCACCACACCCAAGACATGATCGATATCACCATCCATAACCGGTAAACGTGTCACGCCCTGTTCAAGCATGATCTGCTCGACATCAGCCAGTGAGTCCTGCACTTGCACGGCATGAATCTCCGAGCGCGGAACCATCACTTCGCGTACCCGCGTATCATGAAAATCAATCAATTGCTCCAGCATGGTACGCTGGGCATCGGACTGCACGGCTTCTGCCCGACCCAATACGCGCAACAGTTCATCCACATCGCGACCCGGGCGGATGCGTTCAATCATCAGCGTACGGAGATGGCTCATCCAGTTTTGCAGCATGCTCATGATGTCTCCATCTGTTCGGGGTAGGGGTTATGCAAAGCCAAGAGCTGCATGGCTTGCTGTTCGAGTTGTTGCATGCGCTTGGCATCGGCATCATCAAGATGATCAAAGCTGAGTAAATGCAGCGTGGCATGAACAATCAGATGCAGGCAATGATCATGCTCCGGCACATCGAGTCGAGCAGCCTCCTGCATGATAAAGGGCACAGCCAAGGCAATATCACCCAAAGGTTCGGCGGGATCACAGGGCGCTTGCTGCATGGGAAAGGATAGCACATCGGTCACTTTATCCTGATTTCGCCATTGCCGATTTAAGGCTTGTTGCGCTGCATCGCTGGCAAAACGTATGCACACATCGATCTCTGTTGTCGCGAATCCGGCACTGGCACAAGCGGCGAGTACCGCTGCTTCGGCCTGTTGTGCGGATGGTAGTGATTTTGATAGTTCTGCGTTGATGTCATCATCGATGAGCATATCAATCATGGTTGGAGCCATCTTCACGCGCTTCATAGGCATTGACGATTTTCTCAACCAAATGATGGCGCACCACATCCTTGCTGCTTAAACGGCAAATCGCGATGTCATTGACGTGTTCGAGAACTTGCAGTGCATGCAGTAGACCACTTTTCTGATGGCGTGGTAAATCGACCTGCGTGACATCGCCGGTCACCACCATTTTTGCTCCAAAGCCCAAGCGGGTGAGAAACATCTTCATTTGTTCGCGGGTGGTGTTTTGCGCTTCATCGAGAATGATAAAGGCATCATTGAGGGTACGGCCACGCATATAGGCTAGAGGCGCGACTTCGATACGATTTTGCTCCAGCAGAGCATTCATCTTTTCCACCCCCAGCATATCGGACATAGCATCGTACAAGGGGCGCAAATAAGGGTCGATTTTTTGCTGCAAGTCACCGGGCAAGAAACCCAACCGTTCACCAGCTTCAACCGCCGGGCGAGTAAGAATAATGCGCTCCACCTGATTGCTGTTCATCGCGGCAATCGCTGCAGCAACAGCCAGATAGGTTTTACCGGATCCGGCAGGGCCAACAGC
>CAZKHV010000117.1:0-4367 GCA_964552605.1 uncultured Zetaproteobacteria bacterium
CGAGATTCGGAAAATCAATGACGTTATCTGCTTGTTTGAGCTGAACTTTTTTTAACTTTAACTGCGCTTTGCCCTGCCATGTGTCGCCATCCCATTGCAATGCTGCCATGAGATCCGTATCGGCTGAGATGTTGCGATGAAAATTAATACCTGCGGGTATAAAGGGCTGCCAGCGAGCCAGTGCAATGCTCTTGGCATCGAGTGTGGTGTTGCAGTTTTCCTGTTCACATGAACCGGCAATGGCGATCACAGCCTGATTGCCCAGATGAATAAAGCTATCCTTCCAGACCAACTTGCCATCGGCCAGATGGCTAAGTTTGCCACGTACTTTGGCAGCCAATGATGTTTGCAGATTGGCGAGCAGCATTTCGCCGAATATTGCCCAGGTCTGATGCTTGTTGATGTCCATGGTTAGCGCGCCGCTGAGCTGGTTCCCTTCACCTTCAATCCATGTCATCAAGGATGCCGGAGCAAAGGATTGAAGCTTGGCGACAGGCATATTGGCCAACTTAAGTTTACCGAAACCGGATTCTATTTCACCTTGTCGGAAGATGATTCGACCGTGTCCGCTAAGCGTTTGTTTGCCCTGCTTGGCATCGAGTTCCCACAGCGTTTCATGTTTTGATCCGATGCCTCTGATATCCAATTGCATGTGGTTGAGTAATATATTTCCATTGGCGGCTTCAATACGGCTGCGTAATAAATGAATGCGCGGCACAGGGAAACGGCTGATAGATGCTGCGCTTAAATCATGTTTGTTGGATTTCAATTTGAACACGCCATCGTGAATGTCGATGGCATCAATCTCTATTTTTCCCAACAATAAGGGCAGCAAACGAACGCTGATAATAATATGTTTGGCCTGCATTTGAACATCAGCCTGATCGAGGCTGACCTGATCGAGTCTCAAGCCCATGCCGTGGATGAATGTCAGGGAAGTCTTGCCCGCTGTTAAGCGGGCATCGGTAAACGCGTCCATTTGTTTGATGAAGCTGGTACTCAGGGTATCTGCATCCAAGCGCAGCCATAACAGACTGATCAGAGCCAATATGGCTGCGCCGACGATGAGAGTCTTACGCAAGCTCCGTGTGATCATCTCTGTTGGACAGACTTAGTCGTTAAGTAATGTTTTTAGACGCTGGTTGACCATGGCCGGGTTGGCTTTGCCGCGTGATGCTTTCATCACTTGACCGACAAAGAAGCCCATCAGTTTATCCTTGCCGCCACGATAGGCAACAACCTGACCGGCATTGGCTGCCATGACATCGTGGATAATCGCATCAATTGCACCGCTATCGCTAACTTGCTTCAAACCCTTGGCTTCAATAATAGCATCGGCAGTATCGTCGGATATCATCATATCATCGAGGATGTCTTTGGCACTTTTACCGTTAATGGTGTTATCCGCAATGCGATCCAGCAAACCGGCCAGGCGCACTGCGGAGACAGGAGAATCAGCCAGAGATTTACCCGCCTCTTTGAGACGACCCAATAATTCATTGGCCATCCAATTGGCACAGCGTTTGGGATCAGCCGGGTGGGCTGCAACCAGCGATTCGTACCATTGTGCTGTTGCGCGTGTTTGACTTAATACATCGGCATCGTATGGAGAGAGTCCGAAATCCGTTTCAAAACGCTGACGCAATTGGCCGGGTAACTCCGGCATGGATGCTTTAATGGCATCGACATGTGCTTGCGAGACACGCAGCGGTGGTAGATCCGGTTCCGGAAAATAACGGTAATCATGGGCTTCTTCTTTACTGCGCATGGAGCGTGATTCGGATTTTACCGAATCCCATAAACGTGATTCCTGTACCACTTTTCCACCGTCTTCGATGAGTTCAATTTGGCGATTCACTTCAAACTCGATGGCCTGTTTGATGAAACGAAACGAGTTCATGTTCTTCATTTCGGTACGTGTGCCGAATGCTTCGCCTGTGCGGCGTACCGATACATTGGCATCGCAGCGGAACTGACCTTTTTCCATGTCCGCACCGGAGACACCCAGGAAACGAATGATTTGATGCAGTTGTTTAAGATAGGCAATGGCTTCATCGGCGGAGCGCATATCCGGCTCCGATACGATTTCCATCAAGGGGATACCGGAACGATTCAAATCAATGTGGGAAACAGCATCCAGCCCTTCATGCATGGATTTTCCTGCGTCCTCTTCCATGTGGATGCGGGTCACGCCGAGACGCTTTTTCTCACCGCTTTTGCGGATGATGTCAATATAACCACCTTCAACAATCGGCACGGTGAACTGGGTGATTTGATAGCCTTTGGGGAGATCGGGATAGAAATAGTTTTTGCGATCAAATTTCGATTCCAGATTGATGTGGGCATTGATTGCAAGGCCGGTCAAAATGCTTTTATCAACAGCGAGAGTATTGAGCACAGGCAGTTGGCCGGGCATGCCGAGGCAGACGGGACAGGTCTGGGTATTGGGTTCGGAACCAAAGGCTGTGGAGCAGCCACAAAATGCTTTGGTGTCAGTATTAATCTGGCAGTGGACTTCCAGTCCGATAACGGTTTCCCAACTCATGATTCACTCCCGTTCATATCAAAACCAGTCGGTGTTTTGTTGCTCCAGTCGGTTGCGGCTTCATAGGCTGCTGCTGCGGAAAGGATGCTATCTTCACGCCATGCCGCGCCAATCCATTGCAGACCGACAGGTAGATTGTCGGCAAATCCACAGGGTTGGGACAGGCCGGGTAAACCGGCCAGATTCACCGCGATGGTATAAATATCGGATAAATACATGGTCAATGGATCATCGGTTTTCTCACCCAATTTAAAGGCAGGGATGGGGGAGGTGGGGGTGGCAATCACATCCACCTGCTCAAAGGCCTGAATGAAATCCTGCTGGATGAGGGTGCGCACCTTTTGAGCTTTGAGGTAATAGGCATCGTAATAACCCGATGACAGGGTAAATGCGCCGGTCAAAATACGGCGTTTTACTTCCGAACCAAAACCTTCATCGCGAGAGCGGGTGTACATATCCAGCAGATCTTCAGGATCGTCACAGCGATGGCCGAAACGCACACTGTCATAACGCGATAAATTGGCCGAAGCCTCCGATGGCGCGATAACATAATAGGCGGCTACGGCATATTTGGTATGCGGCAGACTGATGTCGATGATTTCTGCACCGAGTGCTTCACATTGTTTCAGAGCCGCTTCGACTGTGGCGCGCACTTCGCTATCCATGCCATCAACAAAATATTCGTTCGGTTTACCGATTTTCAAACCGTTCATGTCCTGAGCTTCGCAAGCTGCTAACCAGTCAATGGCGGGGGCATCGGCAACGGAAGTGGCATCACCAGCATCGTGACCGGCAATGGCGGCAGTAATCATGGCGGCATCTTTGACACTGCGTGTCATCGGCCCGGCTTGATCGAGTGAGGAGGCAAAGGCAATAATGCCGCGACGGGAAACGCGCCCATAAGTCGGTTTGAGGCCGGTAATGCCGGTTAGGGCAGCGGGTTGCCGAATGGAGCCACCGGTATCGGTTCCCAAGGCTGCCGGAGTTAAGGCTGCGGCAACGGCTGCGGCAGAACCGCCGGATGAGCCGCCCGGAATGCGATCCGTATCCCACGGGTTGCGGCATGCACCAAAGGCAGAAGTTTCCGTTGATGAACCCATGGCAAATTCATCCATATTGGTTTTGCCGACCAGCACAGCTCCGGCCTTTTTAAGCTGGCTGATTACATGCGCATCGTACGGGGCATGGAAATCATCGAGAATATTGGAGCAGCAGCGGGTTGGCCCATCTTGGGTGCAAAAAATATCTTTGACGGCAATCGGTAGTCCTTCGAGTGGACGAGCGCCGTGTTCGGCACGATAAACATCGGATGCTGCGGCCTGAGCCAAAACATGTGGCGCATCAATGTGTACAAAAGCATTGAGCTGATCATTGAATGCAGCAATGCGATCCAGATACAGCTGGGCGACTTCAACAGCCGTGGTTTTGCCGCTGTTTAAACGTTTTTGAATATCTGATAAAGAAGAGTATGGCATGATTATTCGATCACCTTTGGCACAACATAGAGGCCGGATTCCAGTTTGGGGGCGGAGGCTTGCAGTTCATTGCGGCGATTGGTGTTGGTGACGACGTTGGCACGCAGTGGCATGGCCGCATCATGCGGGTGAGCCGTTGGCTCAACACCATCGGTATCGACTTCACTCAATTGTTCAATATAACCAATAATATTGGCCAGTTGGGGGCCGAGTTCAGCAGCCTCGTCATCAGTCAGGCGAATGCGGGATAACATCGCCACTTTTTTTACATCAATATCCATAATTATGCCTCGTTGTAATTCGGGCGCGAAGCATAGCCAGAAACAGAGGCCGACTCCACCCATAGC
>CAZKHV010000118.1:0-4326 GCA_964552605.1 uncultured Zetaproteobacteria bacterium
CTGCCCATGCTGCTGGTATTATCATTATTCTGGCTGTTCCGATCTCGCAGGGATATCCACTGAACTAACGTAGCCGGAGAAAAACTGGCATGGATCCTGCTGAAACCTGCTGCCTATAGCAGGAGAACACATGTCTCAACAAAATGACTCAGCGGCGAATCCAAATCAACAGATAGAGCATCAAGCCTTAGTAGCTGCTTTAGCGCAGTGCCCGGGTGGTTATTTTGCTGCCATGTTGGTAGCTGATTCGGTGATGTCTGATGTTGATGTCAAAAAAGCCATGCGGGTTCAGCAAAAACTGGGCAATCAGAAATTGCTCTCCACGATTTTTGTGGAACTTGGCATGCTCACCGAAGATGAGCAACGGCGGCTGATTCGCAAACATGGCAAGAGCTTTCGCATTGGTGAATTGATTTGTGAACTCGGTTATATCACCCTGGCTCAACTGCAATTGGCGGAGCAAAAGCTGGCCACATCGCCCGGCCAGCGTATGGGTGAAGTAATCCGTGAGTTGGGGCTGATTGATGATCGACAGCTGGCGCAGGCCTTATCCGAACAATTGAGCTTGCCCTTGATTCATATCGATATTGATACTGCTGACCGCGAATTGTTGCGGCGTTTTCCGATCAAGTTCATGCGCATGCATTTAACCATTCCGTATGAAGCCAGCGACAGTAAAGTATCGATCGCCACGGCCAACCCTTTAAATAATATTGCCATCGAAGAAATAGAACGCCAGCTGCGTAAGAAAGCAGTAGTTTCCATTGTGGCGGAAAGTGCGCTGTTATCCATGCTCGGTAAACTCGAAGCGGTGGATGGCAAAACCGAAGCACATGATCAGGTGGCCGAGGTAGTCGATAGTATTCTGCTTGCTGCGATCCGCGAAGGTGCCAGTGATATCCATATTGAACCCATGGATAACAATACGCGCATTCGTTTGCGCCTCGATGGTGTATTGATCCATAAAATGGATTTACCAGCTGAATTGGCGCAACGTGTCACAGCCCGCATCAAGGTGCTGTCTGAAATGGATATCTCCGATAGCCGTCGTCATCAGGATGGTCGATTCAGCCGCGAAGTGGGTAATGTGGCGGCCGATTATCGTGTTTCGACCTATGTGACAATTTATGGTGAAAATCTGGTCATGCGTGTGTTGCGCAGTACAGGTGGTTTAAAGAATATCGAACAAATCAGCATGAGTCGGGGTTTACTGGATCGTTTTAAACACGAAGCGCTCGATGTGCCAACCGGCGTGATCATGATCACCGGCCCAACAGGCTCCGGTAAAACCACCACCCTGTATGCCGCCATTGATTATTTGAATCGCCCAACCACTAAAATTATTACGGTGGAAGATCCGGTGGAATATATCGTGCCCGGCATCATTCAGTGTTCGGTGGATAAAATAGCAGGGCGCACGTTTGATGAATCCCTCAAATCCGTCGTGCGCCAGGATCCGGATATTATTGTAATCGGCGAAGTGCGCGACAAAAAAACGGCCCAGGTCGCTGTGCAGGCGGCACTCACCGGCCATAAAGTATTAACCACGTTCCACACTGAAGATTCGATAGGTGGCTTGTTGCGCTTGATTGATATGGGGGTTGAAACATTTTTGATTTCATCGACCGTGGTCAGTATCCTGGCACAACGATTGATTCGTACCATTTGCCCCGATTGTCGGCAGGCCTATATGCCCAATAAACGCATCGCCAATATGATCGGTATTGATGATGATACCTTGCGTAATCAGACCTTTTATCGGGGCACCGGTTGCGGCACGTGTTATGGCACCGGTTATCATGGCCGCACGGCGTTGCATGAGTTATTGGTGCTCAATGAAGATGTGCGCGAAGCAATTCTGGAGCGCAAAACGTCACAGGATGTGCGTCAAATCAGTTGTGAAAGTACCGATTTATTATCACTCATGGAGGATGGTTTGTATAAAGTATTGCTCGGCTTAACCACGGCTGAAGAAGTCTATCGCATAGCACCGCGTTCACCGTCGCATCGTAGCGTCGACGAAATTTACCAATTGATGGGGCATGAAGCATGAACAACGATACATTTGAACTGGCGGAAGAGATACGCCGTCGTTTTCGTGATGGTGATGCCCGTTTGCCGATCTTGCCGGAAGCGGTGATTGAAGTGCGTAAAATCGTACAGGATGAAGAAAAAGGAGCCGCCGATATTGCCCGCGTGATTGGCTCCGATACCACCTTCTCCACCACAGTGCTGCGCATTGCCAATAGCGCTCGTTTCAAGTCGGGCAGCCATGAAATTCGCAACCTGTCGATGGCCATTCAACGCCTTGGCGGACGCAGGACATTGCAATTGATGACTGCGATTTCAGCACAATTGCACTTGGCTGTGAAAGATAAAGCCTTGCAAGCGCTGCTGCGCGAAAGTGCGAAACATGCCTTGCTGGTGGCCGTGGCCGCTCAACATCTGGCCAAGCTGGTCGGCAGTGTCGATCCGGAAGAAGCGTTTATGGCAGGGATGATGTTTGATGTCGGTGTCTCGGCCATTGTATGTGCGGTACCTGAACAGTTAGCCAGTCGCAGCCTGGAAGAAAACCATCATGTTTTAAGTCAGTTGCACCGCGAGATGGGTGGGCGTTTGCTAACCTATTGGGAGATGCCCGATTCCTTTATTTCACTGGCCTCACATCATGGTGTGGAATCGGATGACCGGCCACGTGAAAACCTCATCGATTTGATTGATTCCGTGCAGTTTATGCTGGCCGATACCGGTCACACACCGCCCTTCGATCATGTGCCGGAAGGGGTGGATGCCCTGAATTACCCGCCCATGCAACGCTTGGGTTTAAATGAAACCCATTTGGCGGCGGTGGAAATCGAGCTGGAAGATGGAGTTGAAGAATTGCAGGGTATATTCAACCTGTCATAGCTGCAGCTCCACTGTATCTCCAAAACGAGCAGCGAAGCAGTTTACGATTCAGGCTCGAATAAATCAGGAAAGGATAATTTCAAGCGCGCGATCTCAGCTTCCAGCTGAGTATAAAATGATTCGCTATCGAGCGAGAGAGACATCTCCTGCTGCACAAAGCGTAGCGTATCATGCAAACAAACGCGCTGATGTGCGCTCCAGATGGAAGACAGGCTGGAATCCGCAGATGCATCAGATTGGGCTGTAAAATCATGTGGGGCTGTAAAAGCATGTTGCAAAATCAAGTGAGCAACATGCAGGGTCAACATGGCATGCTGGTGCGCTCCTTGTGGCAACTGCTGAGCCTTCATCACGGCCGGGTGATGATGAAAGGAAATGAACTGCTGCACCTGCTTGGGCAAACGCCAGTGCAACGCCAACATCATACCCGCATCAATATGCGTATAACCGAAGGTTTGATATTCAGCCGCTAACGATGGCATACCTTGATCAATGCATGTTTTGAGTTTGTCCAATTGCTGATCCGATTCGATATGCAAAATTACTAATTTACCAATATCATGCAACATACCAACCAGTGTGGCTTCATGGCGGGAAACCTGACGAGTGGATTCAGCCAATATGCGGGATAGCATAGCAATCGCCTGAGCATGGAACCAAACATACCGAATTTCCTTTTTACGCTGCGTGCTACCGCCCATATCCGGAGCCAGACATCGAAAAATAACACTGCTTGCTTCATCGATCCCGAGTCTGGCGATGGCTAGAGGGATATTACTGATTTCATTGCCGCCACTGGCACCATAAGCCGAAGAATTGCATACCTTTAAAATCTGCGCCGTTAATACCGGATCCTGAGCTACACATTGTCCCAAGTCTGCAGCGGAAGCGTCATCGTGTTGCAGGATTTCCTGCACCCTGTGCCAAATTTCTGGCATGGGTGGAATTTCATTGATACGGGCTTGCAAATGCTCGCGTGCATCTTGCTTAATGGCTGGCGGATGATTGACATCATAGCTATGCATGCCAGGCATCGGGGCTGGACAGCTTTTCAATAAACCACCCAGTGTGTGGGAGGGATATTGACGTTTGATATCAGCTTGTGTGCGACTCATTACTTTTTTTGGATTTGGCCTGGGTTTATATTGGGAGGAGCCTTGCGGTTTGCTGTGCTCTTGTTTGGAGCTAAACAATTTACCAAAAAAATCACTTAACCAGGACACGACACCTCCATTATCAATGCGTCTCGAAGTAGGCTGATCGATAATGCCCGACATACTAAAGACTGCTCTCTCTAGGATTGAGCAAGTCTCCTGCCAACCCCCAAGGGAAGAACCCACACAAAAAAATATAGCTTAATCAGCACTGATGATATTTGCCTGCATGGATTGAGCCATTTAGCGTGCGTCATCCTATGAA
>CAZKHV010000119.1:0-4300 GCA_964552605.1 uncultured Zetaproteobacteria bacterium
ACAACTTCATGCTTGAAACCTATCCGGGTGAAGAAACTGCTGCGCTGACTCAGGCACGCAAGGATGGCGATTCATCGGCCGCTATTTCTATTGCCGCAGGCAAGGGCAGTGATGCATTGGCCAAACGTAGTATGGATTTGTTCTGCAAACTCTATGGTGCTCAGGCTGGCAACCTGGGGCTGACTGGTTTAGCTAGCGGCGGAGTCTATGTGGCTGGCGGGGTCGCACCCCGAATTATCGAGATGCTGAAAAATGGTTTGTTCATGGACGGCTTTATGAACAAGGAAGAGCGCATGCAGGCTTTGCTCTCGGCGATGCCGGTGCGCGTGGTGGTGAATGCCAAGGTCGGCTTGATGGGCTCGGCAGTGGCGGCCAGCCGGTTGTAATTACGCTAATTTATCATCGGCAACGTAGTAACGAGGATCTTCTTTAAAGTTTACTTCGACAAGATCACCTGCGGTGGTTAATAACTTGGCACATTCCGGGCTCAAGTGGATCAAGTGCAAACGTTTACCGGCTTTTTTGTAGCGTTCGGCTAAATTATCAATCGCTTCAATGGCGGAATGGTCGGCAATGCGGGATGCAGCACAATCGATGTATACTTCTTCCGGATCATTTTCCGGGTCGAACAATTCGGAGAAGCGGTGTGAGGAAGCAAAAAACAATGGACCATGTACTTTGTGGGTGCGTGAGCCATCGGCATGATCTTCCGAGGTAATATAAATGTGGCGCGCCTGTTTCCAGGCAAACACCAGAGCAGTGGCAATGACACCGACAATGACAGCTGTGGCCAAGTCGGTGAAAACGGTTACGACAGTAACCAACATGCCGACAAAGACATCTTCACGCGGTACTTTATTGAGCAAATTGAAGCTGCCCCACTCGAATGTGCCGATCACCACCATAAACATTAAACCGACCAAGGCTGCGATGGGTACCATGGCAATCAGATCGGATGCAAACATAATAAAAAATAGCAGAAAGAGAGCGGCTGCAATGCCGGATAAATTACGCAGACCACCGGATGAGACATTGATCATGGTCTGTCCGATCATGGCACAGCCACCCATGCCACCAAAGAAGCCATTGACGGTGTTGGCGAGGCCTTGACCGATGGATACGCGGTTACCCTGACCACGGCTATTGGTCATGGTATCGACAACGGTCATGGTTAATAAGGATTCAATCAGGCCAACGCCGGCCAGAATGACGGCATACGGCAGCACGATGTACAATGTTTCCAAGGTGAAGGGTACGTCGGGAATATGGAAGGTAGGAAAGCCACCGCTGATATCGGCAATATCAGAGACAGTCTTGGTATCCACAGCACCGAAAATAACGATCAAACTGATGGTGATAATGGCCGCTAAACCAGCCGGAATAGCGCGGGTGATTTTGGGCAGGAAAAACATGATGGCCATGGTTAACGCAACCAAGCCAAGCATGGTGAACAATGGAGTGCCACCGAGCCAGTGCATGACTCCATCGGCTCCTTCGATTTTAAAATGATCCATTTGTGCTAAAAAGATCACGATCGCTAAGCCATTTACAAAACCGAGCATGACCGGATAAGGCACCATGCGGATATATTTTCCAAATTTGGCTGCACCAAACAGCATTTGAAAAATGCCGGTCAAGACAATCGTAATAAACAGATACTCAACGCCGTATTGCGCAACGAGGGCGACCATGACCACGGCCGTTGCACCTGTCGCGCCGGAAATCATACCCGGGCGACCACCAACGAGCGAGGTCACCAGCCCCATCATGAACGCACCGTATAAACCGACCAATGGATTTAAACCCGCCACAAAGGCAAACGCGACGGCTTCCGGAACCAGGGCAAAAGCCACTGTCAGGCCGGACAGAATATCGTCCTTGGCTTTGGCAGCGTGGTTGTAATAAAGCTCAAACATGGGGTTTACTCCTGATGGTCGTGGGGCGCGGCATGCTAGGGCAGGGTCAAACGAGCGCAAGGCGCGAAAATTACTGCTGCCACCGATTACTATTCACTACTGTTTCTTACAATTTGCAATAGAACTCGGCCGTGAGTTGTTGCATGATTGCACGATGAAAACTTGTTACAGTCTTCAACATAAGCGGATTCTATTGACCCGCTCAGTCGAGCACCTGGCTAGCTTGAAAGCTTGCGTTCTGACCCGAGGTGGTGAACCCGTATGCTTACCTTGTCTGGAAGTGAAATGTTGTTCTGATGGAATCCGAGAAGCGATTGAATCGATGCAATCGTATAGCGATATAGTCTTTACCAGCGGCAATGGTGTGCATGCAGTTGCTGAAGTCACGGATCTGGCTGCGCTTTGCTATCAGAAACGCATTGCTGTGGTGGGTCGAAAAACTGCGGATGTGTTGCAGGCATACGGTGTATCTGCCGATATTATCCCCATAGTTGCTTCGCAAGATGGTTTGACCGCAGCTTATGGCGAGCTTGGTTTGCCGCGTTCGTTATTGTTTTTCCGGGCCGAACAAGGGCGGGAAACATTGGCCAATGCATTGCGAGGCAAGGGGGTTGCGGTCACCATGGTGGTTGCTTATCGCACGGTCTGTCCGCAAGGCGATGTTGCTGATGTAAGGCTTAGCATGCAGCAGAATGAGATTGATGCGGTGCTACTCGGTAGTGCCAAGACGGCACGTTTTTATATTCAGCGCATGGGCTCGCTTGAGCTGGCGGATCAGCCGGTGATCGTGGTGATTTCCGAATCGCTGGCCATTGCAGCGCGTCAAATGGGTTTGAGCGTGCAGGTTGTGGCCAAACAGGCTAGTTTTGAGGCTATGCTCGATGCATTGGCCGAGTATTTTGATGCGCGGTGTTGATGCATTGTGCCCTGACAGGAGTGTTTAATATGTCTCTTTCCGATTT
This sequence comes from uncultured Zetaproteobacteria bacterium, assembly GCA_964552605.1. Taxonomy (GTDB): domain Bacteria; phylum Pseudomonadota; class Zetaproteobacteria; order Mariprofundales; family Mariprofundaceae; genus Mariprofundus. The sequence goes on from CAZKHV010000119.1 coordinate 2,879, forward strand.
AACTCAGCCCAATCCAAGCTTGCCCGAGCTGAGCATTCGCCCGCGTCGTTTGCGTGGCACAGCCGTGATGCGTCGCATGGTGCGCGAAACGCAATTATCGGTGGCGGATTTGATTTACCCCTTGTTTGTTGATGAGGCGATTAGCGAGACTGTGCCAGTGGTCAGTATGCCGGGGGTGTCCCGCATTCCACTTTCGGATGTGGGCAAGGCAGTTAAAGAAGTTGAGGCGCTGGGTATTCCCGGGGTGATTTTATTCGGCATTCCTACTGAAAAAGATGCGATTGGTTCATCCGGCTGGGATGATAATGGTATTGTGCAGCAGGCGATCCGCGCTGCCAAAGCGGCCTGCCCGGATATATGTGTGATTGCCGATACCTGTTTTTGTGAATACACCGATCATGGTCATTGCGGCGTGTTGCATGGTGAGGAAGTGGATAACGATGCGACCTTGCTGAATTTGCAGAAAGAAGCGGTGTCGTATGCCAGGGCGGGTGTCGATATTGTGGCTCCATCGGGCATGATGGATGGCATGATTGCGGCGATTCGCAGTGGCTTGGATGAAGCAGGATTTACTACTGTTCCGATCATGTCGTATGCGGTGAAATATGCATCCGGTTATTTTGGTCCCTTTCGTGATGCGGCGGATTCCGCGCCGAGTTTTGGTGATCGAGCCAGCTATCAGATGGATCCGGCCAATCGTCGCGAAGCTTTGAAAGAGGCGGCACTCGATGTGCAGGAAGGCGCGGATATGTTAATGGTGAAACCGGCCCTAGCCTATATGGATATTATTCGTGAAGTGAAAGATGCCACGGATGTGCCGATGGCGGTGTACAATGTGTCGGGCGAATATGCCATGGTTAAAGCTGCTGCGGCGAATGGCTGGATTGATGAGAAACGAGTGGTGTTGGAAACCATGCTCGGTTTTAAACGCGCTGGAGCGGATTTGATTCTCACTTACCACGCGCTCGATGTAGCGCGCTGGCTACAGGATGATGCCAACCATGGCTGATGCTGGCAGCAAGGGTGATACACCTGACAAAGCAACAGCAAAGCTTGCGGATGATACAATCGAAGCGGTGATTGCCGATGCCGGAATTGATAAAGGCGAGGACGATGCCGCTCCGAGCGAGCCTGTAGATGCTAAAAAATCGAAGCTGGGTTTGTTTATCATTATTCTGCTATTTTTGATTTCAGCCAGTCTGGGCGGCCTGAAATTAACCGGTCAATTGCAGCCAATGTATGAGTCGCTTCAAGCACAGTTGGGTTTATTTGCAACAGATCAGGCCAAGTCCGCTGTATCGCCAGCGGGTTTACCTCATGCGAATCCATCTCATGCGAATCAGACCCATCCGAAAGCGCTATCAAGCTCCCGAGAGCAGTTACAGCAAGAAAGTATGCCAGCACAGCCGTCTGTGCCTGCCG
>CAZKHV010000120.1:0-4268 GCA_964552605.1 uncultured Zetaproteobacteria bacterium
ATTCAGTGCCCGCATTGTCAGAAAAAATATACTGTAAGTAATCAACTGCGGGCAGCAGCCGGTAAAAAAATCCGTTGTAAACATTGCTCTGAAGGATTTGAGATTCAGATTCAACAGGCATCAAACAGCCCTGCCCCGATAGCACCGGAAGCTGTGCCGGAAAAACCGGTAGTGAACACGACAAACAATGCTGCCAATGAAGCAAGTATTGATGAACCTACGAAATCCATTCAGGCATCCGTTCATGAGCAGCCTTTGCAACAAAAAAAGGAATACAAGCAGGAAGAGAAACCGGCTGAGGGAAAAAAACCAAACGCAGCCGTGGTCAAGAAGACAACGAAAAAACTCAATATTCAATTGCTGATTACTATTGTGCTGCTTATTGTATTAATTGCAGGTGCTATCGGTGCATATCTGTTTTTCAACAAGGATAGTTTATTTGCCGACTCATCCAACACGCATACTAAAACTATTATTCCACACGATCTGATCAAGCCAATCGATATTAAACTGCCTGCTCCCGGAGTGACAAAAACAACGCCAAGTATCGAACAGAAAGTCGTTCAACAGGCCAAAGCGAAACCTTTAGAGCCTGTACAAAAAGAACGACCGAAAGCGATGCCTGAGCCCATGAAGAAAACCAGCGACAAGCCCCCTCTCTCTCAAGTATGCAAAGATATTTCAGCCGATTACTGGGTGCGAAGTCATACTCTCGCTACGGCAAGCATGGATACCTCAACCTATATGAAATTACTCAATCAAAATCTGGAACAAGCCAATGAAATACGTAAATTATGCAACGATAAACGTTTGATCGGTAAAATCGCTAAAGCGGCGCGGGAAAATCAAAAACCCACATGGATCGCAGCGGAGATTTCTTTACGTATGGATACAGATCAGCCGCAATAATGCTGGCGGTGAATTAAAAGAAACTATCCGAATCATCGGGAATGACAGCCGGTTCACCGGCAATGCGGTAGTCACCCGCTGCCCATTGCCCCAAATCCATGGTACGGCAACGCGGACTGCAAAAAGGAAAATCGTCATTGCCTCGTTGCACCGTTTTTTTGCACATCGGGCAAGAGAATTTCGACTTGGGCCGTGCTGTGTCATTGTTGCTCTTGTGAACCGTCATCAGTTACCCACCGGAACCAGCATCATGTCGTATGGCATATCCTCATGGTAATCGCTGGCCGACTGACCCGGCAGCCAGCGCTGAAAGCGCAATCGAATAGCTAACTTGTTGCCGGAAATATCCGGCACCACACCTTCAGCCACTGCACTCGCGGGCAATGCAATCACCAAGAGACCAAACGATTTACCACGGGTTGGTGTAATGTGCCCTGCCCCGTTTCTCGCAACACATTTTTCCCAGCCGACAAAATCATTCAACATATCATTCAAACTATTGATCGCATGGGTTAATGGTGAGAGTGCCTGATGCAAGGGTTGAGTGCGCATTTCAGCATGAATCCAAATGGCCTTGAGGCTTTGTTGCATGCATAATTTATGTCCCAGCCAATCGTGTTTTTTCTGTGTGTTGAGATAGGCATTGATCAAGGCATCCTGTGTCAAATATTGATACGCTTCCGGCAAACCCGGTTTTAGCTGCTCAATTAATGCATCAATCTCATCACAAGATGACAGAATATGATCATGATATTGGGGCACATCGGCAGCCAATTTCTGCAAATATGTTTTCATATCTTTGAATAGTCCGATTACTTCAGGAATGGCATTTTTACGCCCGTGATCGCCCAGTATCGAAGCTCGCAAATCACAAGCGGCATGCAACCAGCTGGAGCCATGTTGACGATTAAAAGCTTGCTCCAGGCACGATAAGGCATCGCGCAACTCAATAAACGAACGCATACGCGGACTCAGTGCGAACGAAAAATGAACTTTGTCTGTCATGCTTTTTCCTCGTGAATTCAGGTCTGATACGGCTTCATAGTTCTGTGAGTTTCAAAGCTTTTCCGGCAATTGATCCGAAACACTCACAGTCCATGTTTGCGTTGCCACAGAATCCCAATCCTGCCAGCGATTGGAGGCGACGACTACGATTGTATTGCAATCCTTGATCCAGCTGGCGATGTCTTGGGAAAATCGCATCGACGAATCGTGTGATAACGCAGCCGAAGGATTGTCCAATAACACCAAATCAGGCTTGGCCAAGTCAATCGCTGCAAGGGATAAATGCAATGATTGCAATCGATTCAAGCGCTGTACTTCACGGCTAAGCGATAGATCCGCTAAATCCCAAAAGGATAATACAGCATTCAGCTGTTGTTTCGATGCTTGCTGTCTCAGACCAAAGACAAGTTCCTCTTCAACCGTACCACCCATCCATAACGCAGGCCAGCGATCAAATAGCATCCGCACCACGGCTGGGTGCTTCATCGCTATTGTTTCAGGCATATCGATCAGACCGGCCATTCGTTTGAGCCATACTGTTTTACCACAGCCCACATCACCTCGAAGTACGATGATCTCCCCTGCCTCAGCTTGCAACTGATCATCCGAATCGTTTACAATCAGTTTATATGCGGCTTCATGCATACGATTGAATACTTATTTCGACTGATGAAGCCATACACCCTTTATGCCATGGCGTTGCGCTAAATATGTCTTTTGTATCTCCGCTTCTGCACGACTGGCAAAGCCGCTGACACGAATCCGAAACCAAGCTTTACCTTTAACCGTGATTGGACTGATATCAGCAGCAATACCCTTGGCCTTTAGCCTGGTCAGTGCTTTATTAGCCGCAGCCCGTGAATTCACCGAAGCGATAATAATTGCCCAGCTACCCGTGCTACGCGGCGGATGAATTGGAATGGTAGTTGCCTGAATCGGCTGTATGCGCCTTTGAGTCACAGTCGTTTTTTTCTTAGCTGTTGATTGTTTTATCGATGCACTTTTAGGCTGTCGAGCCTGCTCGGAAAGCTGGTGAGTAAGCTCGGCTATCTGTTGGTTTTTTGCGATCAAATCGGCCTGCATCGATGATAGACGTTGTTGCAATGAGGCTATTTGTGTCTGCATGCCCGGCATCGGATCTGCATTCTGAAGCCCTTCTTGCGAGTGCAAATGCGTACCTTGTTGCTCATGATCACCGCCAGCCAAACTGAACCACGCAAGCAAAGCCACAACCACAATAGCCAACACAACAAAGATAGTTTTTGTTGTATTGCCGGAAGCCTGTTGAACCGGCTCTTCGAAGTGTGGAAAATCATCATCACTGATGGGAATGGGATTAGGATCCGCGCTGATACTTGCCTGTTCAACACGAGGAGGCGAAAAAAAAGAATCATCAGAAGAGCTCTTGATGGCATCTGTATCATCTTGTTGTGGTGATTCAAAGGAATCCGGCACACTGGGGGCTTGTTTGCTATCTTCGTAATCGACAACAATAATCTCTTTTTGTTCGTCAACCGCATAATGCGAATCGCCAAGATCGATCTCTTTTTTATCTTCATCGTTTAAATCAAATTTATTTAAACTGAATTCCTGCTCATCGTCATCATTTTTTCTTGTCTGCTCTGACATGGGGAACTGGCCTCCTGAATCGATCCGGCCTGATGATAGTCACCGCTCTCCATAAAGAGAACCTTCCAATATTACCGCTCCCCTAGCCCTTTGGTTTTGCATTTTCATGGTTCATCGTGCCGGGGGAATGTGTAAGATCTGTGTTAGTCAATTAAACCGCTATCATCGAGCCAGCCACTGTTGGCATCAGCAATGGCATCGGCATAGGGAATATACGGTTTGATATCGAGTACGGGTGTGCCATCAAGCATGTCATGGCCGTTGATATGCAGCACCCTGCCAACCACTTTTTCCAAACGGACAACAGATAAACCAATACTATTCGGGCGATGCGGTGCACGGGTTGAGAACAAACCACGCCGGACTTTAGGGCCTCGCGGTGGTATTACGGTTGGATTCCAGCCTTGATTCAGATGCATCCAATAAACTACCCAGATATGTGAAAAACTATCCAGATCATGGACGGCTTGATCAAAATTCAAGCCACCATTCAAATGAATTTGAGCAGGCTGCGGGCTATCGAGTGTCGCTTGGCGAGGTGTGGCAAAGCGTTCCCGATAGCTGCTATGCACCACTCCAATAGCCTGCATTTCGATTTGAATATCCGCATTGTCGGCATGGCTGGAATCACCAGTATAGGACTTTGCTGTTTTATTACCCTGGCTGATTGAAATGCCGGGCTGGTTTGCACGGCGTTTCAATTTTCTTTCAATTTGCTTTCGCTT
>CAZKHV010000121.1:0-4180 GCA_964552605.1 uncultured Zetaproteobacteria bacterium
GCCGTATGGCGCGCCTCTTTAGGCTGCACTTCAATGCGTGTGCCATTGGAAAACGTAATCAGAGCAATGATAAAAATAAAACAAATAGTTAAACCGAGGCCGAGCAGGCCATGCTGTCTACGTTGTCGGATTTTGGCGCGTATTAATTCTGCGTGCATGGCTTTGTTTTTACGCGCGCCGGACTCTGAAGCGGAATCGGGGGCGGCTTTAGATGCGTTCATTGCAAATCACCTCGACAGAAAACGATGCTGCACCGACAGGAATGCGCACCCGTACAAGTTTTGATTTATAACCATCACGCAAACCTTCAAATGTATAGATGCCGGCTTTGAGCTGAATGGTTCGAGCCTGTGTGAGTCCGACCTTACCGACCCCTCTGACCAAAATATAGGTCTGATTATCTGATGTTACCCTGACCGGTATTTTGATGTTTGTTGCTGCAAGAAGGGTTTTCAATGTGGCTGATTTTTGTCGCAACGATGGGCTATTGGCGGCAAAAATACGGCTTTGAACAAGGAGATCGTTTGCAGCAGTAGCAACATTATCCGATGCAAGGCGTTCGGGCTGTTGCAGATAGCCATCGAGTGCGGCATGCAGGCTGACCAGCTTATTGGATAGCTGTAAACCTTCTGCAAGGGTTCTATGATCGGGATGGCGTTTTAATGCTGTAGCATAAATATTTTGAGCTTTGCGCCAGTTATCGTGTCGGATTGCCTGTTGGCCATGTGCAATGGCATTGCTCAAGTCCAGATTGATAGCGAGTTTGTTGATGGCCGTGTTTAATACACGCAGTTCGGCGCGTTTGGGGTTCAAAGCTTTGGCTTGTTGATAATCCGCTCTTGCGGCAGAGAGTTTTCTTTGCGCGACGTGTTCCAGACCGCGTGCAATCAGTGGGGTGAATTGATTTTCGTTGATACGTTTGCTGAGTTCTATTTTACGTTGTTTTAAAGCCTGACGTTGAGGAGCGATATCGAAAGCTTCAGCGACTGCAGCATATTCTTTTTCCAGGTTGTTTTCGGTCTGGGCAATGGCCGCTGTTTTGAGCAGTGCAATGATTTTTGGCAGAGCCTCGATCTGTCGGGCAAGTTGCAAGGCCTCTGGATCGTTGCTTTTGCGTTGCAAGGCGTTGTCGATATGTAATTTTGCATTGCTGTACTGATCGGCTTTGAGAGCCTTTTTGGCCAACATTAATGCGTTGGAAAATGTTTTGGCATGTTCGGCCAGGGTTTGGCGAGCCATGTTCTCCAGCGCGTTAATTTTTTCGATAGCAAGTGGATAATCGCCGATGGCGAATGCGCTGGTGGCCTGCTCGTGAAGGGCATTGATTTCGATTTCTTTTTTGTTATTCCATGCTGCGAGATTTGCTTCACCTAGCTGCGCTGCGAGTTGCGTTTCGTATTGGCGCAATTGCAGCATAAACTGTTGGCGCAGTTTGCTGGATTGCTCTGCCGAGAGCGTTGAGCTCGATGAGGCCGCAGTCGGTATTTCAGTTGTTGCTGGCAGGGTGGTGTTTGCCGCATTGTTGAAACGCATCATCAGCAGAATGGCTGCAGCGGTAAACAAGATAGCAATGCCAAACACCGCCAACAAACGCTTGCTGTGTCTGGCATTGGCCTGGCTGGCTTGACGGAGTTTTTCTTCTAACATCAAAGGTGGCTATTCAGCATGCGTTGGCGGTGCGGCTTTCGCCGCGCACGGATGCGATGTTGGCGCGTGTGAGGGCAGAGTTAGAGTTGAACATCGGGCGTGGCTTCTTGCTCATAAATCGTTTTGAGAAAGCTGCGCCATTGCGCAAATTGTTCTTTGGCACTGCCGGTGAGTTTGAGGGTGGATTTTTCAAACTCGACCACCTGCGGTGCCATCTCACTATCAATGGACTGACCAAGCTCGGCCAAGGCTTCTTTATGAAACTTGGCTTCTTCGCTGGTTTGGAAACTTTTTTGAATCAATTGGGCTCCGACCATGCCACCAACAGCAGCGCCTGTGGTGCCAGCGGTGTAACCGGCATTGGAATTGGATTGCGAGCCTGCAACCGCCGATAGAATAGAAAGACCAATCAAAGCCACGCCGGCTAAAGCATTGCCCACCATTTCACGGTTGGCTTGGTTTTTTGCAGCCAGTTCCGTGAAACTTTGTTTTTGCCAGATGTTATAACTGTCATCCATGCTCTGATTAAACTGCTCGTAGTGTGGTTGCATGCGGTCGGTGAACAATTGATCGCGGATACGGATAGCTTTGACACGTTTGAGCATCAGGTCATTGTCATCCGGATAAGCTACCAATGTTGTAATACCACGTTTGACTTGCATGTAGGGGGCAAAGCTTTGTTCGGAAAAGTTGGCACCAAAACGCAGGTTTGTGAGTGCTTGCAGTTTATTCAGATCTTTTGCGGCATGATAATCCAGTTCTTTGACCAGCTGTTCTGCAGCTTTTTTGAATACCGGATCATAAGGGTCTTTCCCCTTGTTGCGGATGTTGCTGTAAAATGATTTTTGCACTTCGTGTTCAAAGGATTTGCCAAACCATTTCTTGCCACTGATATCATAGGCTTTGATATCGATAGCGACTGTTTCACCATCGGATTCCTTGATGCTGCCCACGACATAGAGATCACCGGTAGCGGTTGCATCCGGCATGACCCGCACGGCACCAAAGGCTTCGGTTTTTTCCAGAGCCAGTTTTAATTTGTAGGCAAAACGAGCCGCTTCTGCCCGGCGCAGTTCCGGCCAGATGCCTTCCTTTTCATAGTCGTCGGGATCGTTGGGCAGGCCAGGGTCAAAGACTGGAATAATGATGTCCAGCTTCGGCTTTTGTACACGCGGATCCTCTTTGACCTTCGATTTGAGATACGATGACGACATCGAAGGGCCAACAGATAAGCCGCCACCAGCGCTTGCACAGCTGGATAAAAAAATTGCACAGATGATGCTGATGGCAATTGATTTTTTGCCCCATATGAAGTTTTTCATAATGCTGATTCCTATGGTTTCCTGATGAAGTGTTGATTAAATCTGGGTTGATGGAACTGTAATTCAAAATGAATGAGTTCAAGGCAAATATTGCAAGTAAGAGCAGCGCTATTGCTAAAGTCTTTAACAAGGTGAATGTCGCTTGCGGCAAAGTTGGTGCCCTGGGGCACGCAGAAATCATTCATTTGGGATGCAGGAGATGAATCATGGTTTGATCAGCACTTGCTTGGCAGGTAAGCCTTTGTATTTGCGATATTCATTCCACAGCTTTGCTTTAATCACCGGATCGTTTTCGCTCATTGCAGCCTGGCGGATTTGTGCTTCCAGCACACTATCGTTATCGATGGCGGGAATGTCACCCGGTACTTTGCCACTGCCCTTGATGCGTTTTTGTTGCTGATGGCCAGCGTGTTGCTTGGCATCGTCAGCGCTTGTATCTCCGGCTTGAGCCGCCGAGTTGGTTTTGCCGGACTGCTTGGATTGATCGGCCTGATTTGAATTTTCACTTGAAGTGCTGCTTGAAACTTCTGCAGGTGTTTCAGTGCCTGACATTGTACTGCTGGCACGAGATGAGCCTGATCCAGCATTAGCCGCAGAGCCGTTTTTTTCTCCTGTGCCGTCGTTGCCACCGCCGGCAGCTGCAGCACCGCTTGATCCATTGCTTGAGATGGCCTTTTGTGTCGTTTGACAGCCTTCGTATTTGTTCAGCGAATGCAGCAGAGCTCTGTCCATGCGTTCTATGTTTTCCTGTGCGGTTAGATTGGGATTGTTTTCATAATCAACCGATATCTGACTGCAGTCGTTGTCCAAAACAAGACTACTATTGCCTTGTGCCAGTGCAGTTCCAGCCGCAAACAAAGCCAGTGTTATAACAAAAACGTTGATGTTAGTTTTGATGATCGTGTGATCTGAACGTATCCAGGCTATATGACCTGTTGTGAATAATGAATGAGTCCGGTGAGCAGGGTGCATGAAAGCCGAGTCTATACAGGCTTTTGATAAAAACTAGAACGAAACGATTGAATAACAAAATGGAGTACTTAGCATTTTATTGTTCAATCGTTGGGTGGTTGTAACGCGACTTGGACCGCTATTCAGCGAGCCACTGATTTACAAGTGTTTAGTAATAGCACAAAAGACTAACGATCCAAATCAGCGGCGGTGGAACGCCGTCCGACTCGATTTGAATGGTTATGCCTATTGGCGTTCTT
>CAZKHV010000122.1:0-4161 GCA_964552605.1 uncultured Zetaproteobacteria bacterium
TTGCTCAATTGGAAACGGAGATTCATGCCGCTGCCGGTCAGGAGTTTAATATCCAATCGCCCAAGCAACTTGGTGTATTGTTGTTTGAAACGCTCGGCATTGAAGGCGGTAAAAAAACAAAATCAGGGCAGTGGGCAACGGGTCAGGAAGTCCTGGAAAAGCTGGCCGATGAACATGAAGTGCCACGTTTGATTCTGCAGGTACGGCAGCTGGCCAAACTTAAATCAACCTATACCGATGCCTTGCAAAAACTGGTGCATGCTAAAACCAAACGTGTGCACACCTCCTACAACCAAGCCATCACCACAACCGGGCGTTTATCATCATCTGAACCGAATCTACAGAATATTCCGATTCGCAGTATGGAAGGTCGCGAGATTCGCAAAGCATTTATCGCCGAGCCGGGAAATGTGCTGATTGCAGCCGATTATTCCCAAATTGAACTGCGTTTGATGGCACATTTCTCGGATGATGCCGTTCTCAAACAAGCCTTTGCCGATGGCAAGGATATCCATGCTGCCACCGCTGCAGCCGTCAATCATGTTGATTTGGCCGATGTAACAGGAGAGATGCGACGCAATGCGAAAATGATCAATTTTGGTATTCTGTATGGCATGAGTGCCTTTGGTCTGGCCAAACAATTGGGTGTCGGTCGCAGTGAGGCCAAAAGCTTTATCGAAGCCTATTTCGCCCGTTATCCCAGCGTGCGCGCATTTATGGATGCGACACTGGAGAGCGCCAAAGAGAGTGGGTTTGTCGAAACTCTGCTCGGCCATCGTGTGTATGTGCCGGAAATCAATAGCAGCAATGGCATGCGCAGATCCTATGCCGAGCGCACCGCCATCAATGCGCCGCTGCAAGGTTCCGCTGCAGATATCATCAAAGTCGCCATGATTCAGTTGCACCAACGTTTAAAAGCAGAAGCACCCGCAGCCACGATTATTTTACAAGTGCATGATGAGCTCATTATTGAAGCACCCGCTAACGAGTCGGAACGTGTTGCAGAAATCATACGCGAGGAGATGGAATCAGCTGTCGCGTTGCGTGTACCGTTGATCGTGGATATCGGTATCGGTGACAACTGGTTTGAGGCGCACCAATTGTAAATCAGCTGTATCAAACGTCATTGCCCTGATATTGATCTAGAATTGGCCTGGAATTTGCTTGTCATTTTGTTTGAACTTTTAGTTTCTCCAGGATGGAATGATGACACTAAGAAAAAAACGCCTCTACTTTTCTATCAGTGCTTCGTTGCTGCTGATCATTCTATTCTCTATCGCAACCATTCAGTCATTCAGTTATTTTATGCAGGATAGTATGCGCGATCAAGCCCGTATGGCGGCTGAAATGCTGCGTATTACGCTGACCGAACAAATGCGTTTGGGTGTCATCAAAGAGAGAGAATCGTTATTCAACCGCATGCGCACCATTCCAGGCTTAGTCGATGTGCGTGTCTTGCGCGGTGAGCCCGTCATACAACAGTTCGGCCCCGGACTAGAAGCCGAGAAAGCAAAACTGCCAATGGAAAAACGTGTACTCATCAGCGGCCAGTGGGAAGAGTCGCTTGAAAAACACAATGGCGAATCCATATATCGGATTTCTATTCCTTACATTGCTCGCAGTACAGGCAGTCTCAATTGTCTGCAATGCCATAATGTGCCGGAGGGCACCATCAATGGCGTGGTAACATTAGGCTTCTCACTGGAAAATATGCGCCATTCTGAAATGGTCGCGATTGCTCCGGTGATTCTATTATTAACGCTATTTGGCCTTGCGCTGGCATACTTCTTAAAACGGCTATTCAAGCCCATGGTTGATACAGCGACCAGCTTGAAAGCTGTTGTAAGCAAAGCCGAGAAAGGTGACTTTAGTGGCCGGGTTACCAGTGCAAGCACCGATGAAATCGGCGACATTGCAATGCAAACCAACAGCTTGATGGAAACACTCGATCACAGCATTGGCAAAATATCCAACCGCATCGGTTCACTGGGCGAGCATAATCAGCGCAAAGGGAATCAGGATCTGCTGGCCCATACCGTCACCATTGTTGATGAAATGGTCGGAGCCAGCCAATTTAAACAGGCTATCGAAAATGATTTGAATCTGGATGAAATATACAAGCGTTTGCAGCGGGTGTTACGCAACCACTTTAATTTAACACGTTTCTCTTATTTCCAGATCGAGGGTGAAAAAGGCGCTCTGAAAAAAGCATTCACTGCAGGGCTGGAAGAAGAGAGCGAGCTTTGGTGCGATGCTGAGATTCTGGTTAACAGCGAAGCATGTCGTGCCAAGCGGACTGCTGCCTGTGTCTCAAGTGTGGGAGATCCATTGATATGCGGTAGCTTCTGCGGCAACAATAAAGGTTTGAATGATAACCTAGCGCATGTATGTATACCGATGATGTTATCGGGCCGTGTTGGGGGTGTGTTGCAGATTGTGTTGGCTGAAGATGAGGCCGAACAACACTCTGATATTGAGCAAATGGCTCAGATTTACCTGAACGAAGCAGCACCGGTGATTGAAGCACGCCAGCTCATGCAATCACTCAAAGATACTGCCATGCGCGATCCGATGACCGGCCTCTATAATCGCCGCTTTATCGAAGATTATATCAAGGTACTGGCCGCGAATATTATTCGCCAGAAAACCAGCCTTGGCATCATGATGTGCGATGTTGATTTCTTCAAACAGGTGAATGATAACTACGGTCACGATGTCGGTGATCAGGTCATTAAAGCGCTGGCCAATTTGCTTCAAGCAACAGTGCGCAGCTCCGATATCGTGGTGCGTTTTGGTGGTGAAGAGTTTTTAGTTTTGTTACCCAACACCGATGCCGATGGCAGTATGTTATTGGCTGAACGTATCCGTTTGGCTATGGAGGAAATGGTCTTTCAAACTCCACAGGGGCCACTTAAGAAGACTCTATCGGTCGGTATTGCCCTGTTCTCAGAAAGTTCGGAAGGCTTCTGGTCCGCAGTAAAACAAGCCGATATTGCGCTCTATAAAGCCAAAGATGGAGGGCGCAATCAGTCGCTGATGTTTGAACAAGAGATGTGGAATGAAGGTGGGCAGTATTAAAAAGCGCGGTTTTTTTGCATCCGATCAAGTGCAGGGCTAAGCTGCGTTTATAATGAAATGCAACCGAGTGAACTATATCTTGATCATGCTTGCAGTTGTTTCTTATGTGTCGATTGGCGATAGCTATGCAGGGACAGCCACAGAAATTTATTTTGCAAGGCATGCTGAAACGCTGGGCAATGTCACCCACAAACATAACCATAAAAATGACCGTACTTTTTCCAGAAAGGGCAAACAACAAGTTATCCGCCTAACAAAAAAACTCGATGAACTCGATTTCGATAGCATCATTGTTAGTCCAAAGTATCGTGTCTTAAAGACTATTTTTCCGTACTTAAAAAAGCATCACCTCAAGGCGGAAATATGGCCTGAATTGCAGGAATGCTGCTGGCAGAAACATAAAACAAATCGATTATCATCATCCGGACTACAGCGTGGTGGCAGCATTTATCTTGAACCGGAGATGCAACACTACTTTACCTTTCCCAATGCCGAGGCACACAGAAAGTATGCCGCAAAAAACTATGGCGATGGTTTGTTGCAGACCTTCAAAGCGGTGCAATTGATTCGCCAGCGTTTTGCAGCTTCGGGCAAACGGATTCTTGTTGTCGGCCATTATCATAGTGGTGCGCGGCTGATAGAAATCCTGCAGGGCATCGAGCCGGATGGACGTTATAAATTATCCAATGCCAATATATCACTGCTGCGTGAAAACAGCGATGGAAGCTTTCAACTGATCGACATGAATCAATAAATCAGTCGCTTAGCCTACGAAACCGCTTGCGGATGACTCAGGGTAATGATTCCAGATTATGCAAACAAAAAACTATTTATCCGGTGGCATCACCGGTTTTGACGGCACACTGTTTTCCGGTTGTTTTAACGGCTCGCTTACAAGCGGGGCTTGTTCTTTTCCACCAAAGAAACTGCGAATCTTTCGGAACACTGCTTTGATGCCACGCCATATTTTGGGTAGCAACCAGATCATCAAAAGAATAAACACGATCATCAAGGCAACAAACAGCGTCGGATGATTCAGCGCCGTCCATAGCCCAGCAATTACAGCAACATCTTCGCTGACCG
>CAZKHV010000123.1:0-4156 GCA_964552605.1 uncultured Zetaproteobacteria bacterium
ACAAACCGGCATGTACGGCGATCGCAACAGCTACAGCCGCAGCGATATCTTCGCGGCGTTCATAATCGCTATAATCAAGCATTTCCGGATGTTGATCCATAAAGCCGGTATTAAATTCACCCTGCATAAAGACATCCGATGCGGCAATCTTGCGATAAAATGGCAAGGTGGTCTTCATGCCGCGAATATCATATTCGCTCAGCGCCCGCTGGGCGCGCATAACCGTATGTTCCCAGTCCAATCCGGATACGGTCAACTTCGCACACATCGAATCATAAAACGGTGGAATTTCATAACCGGCAAAAACACAGCCATCCACACGAACGCCGATGCCGCCGGGTGAATTGTAACGGGTAATACGGCCGGGCGTGGGCAGGAAATTATTTTTCGGGTCTTCCGCATTGATTCGAAACTCAATAGCAAAACCCCGCAGCGTCAAATCAGCCTGTTTAAACGGCAATGGCAGATCGGCGGCAATAGCAATTTGCTGGGCGACGATATCAATGCCGGTAATGGTTTCTGTAATGGTATGTTCAACCTGCAGACGGGTATTCATTTCCATAAACCAGAAGTTTCGATCCTTATCGACCAGAAACTCCACCGTGCCCGCATTGACATAATTCACAGCCTCGGCCGCCTTGACCGCAATTTCACCCATCTGTTCACGCAGCTCCGGAGACAGGAACATACTCGGTGCAATCTCAATCAACTTCTGATTGCGGCGTTGAATCGAGCAGTCGCGTTCGAACAGATGAACAGTATTACCATGATTATCAGCCAGTATTTGAAATTCAATGTGATGCGGTTCGACAATGCATTTTTCCATAAACAATTCATCGGAACCAAATGCAGCCATCGCTTCACGCTGGGTGATGACATAGTTTTCACGCAGTTCATCATCGCTATCGCAGCGACGAATGCCGCGCCCGCCACCGCCTGCAGCAGCCTTGAGCATGACCGGATAAGACATATCGTGCGCCACTTCCAGCGCCTCATCAACATCCTCCAGCGCATTCTCCGAGCCGGGAATTACCGGTATGCCCGCTGCAATCATCGATTTACGCGCTTTGGTTTTACTGCCCATATCACGAATAGCATCCGGCGAAGGGCCAATGTAAGTAATACCCGCCTCGGTGATCGCACGCGCGAATTCATCATTTTCGGATAGAAACCCATAACCCGGATGCACGGCATCGCAGCCTGCTTCCAAAGCCACATTGACGATGCGGTGAATGTTCAAGTAACTCTTGACCGGATCAGGGCCAATCATGACAGCCCTATCGGCTTTTTTTACATGCAGTGCATGAGCATCCGCTTCTGAATAAATGGCTACCGATTCGATCCCCAGCTCACGACATGAGCGGATGATACGAATGGCGCACTCTCCACGGTTGGCTATAAGAATTCGTTTAAACAAAAACAACTCCTTGTGTTCAAAGATGAAACTATAAAAAAACCATCCATGGCCTTTTTTCTACATGGAAAACGCTGATCAAATCAAGTCAGATCAGGTCTAGATTGAATCAAATTGAATCCGATCAACCGACCCTTACCTTGAAAAAAACAAACAAAACCCTAGCCCAGACTCTCTAATGTTGCATTGAACGTAGCGCTAGGACGCATCGCCGCAATAGCCATGCCATGATCGGGGCTGTAATAACCGCCAATGTCCACAGCCTTGCCTTGAGCTGCAAGCAATTCCGCGATAATCGTAAGCTCATTCTCAAGCAGCTGTTTCGCCAAGCTGGCAAACCTGCTCTGCAGCTCAGCATCTTCGGTTTGATCCGCTAAGGCTTGCGCCCAATACATGGCCAGGTAAAAATGGCTGCCACGGTTATCAAGCTCATTGACCTTGCGCGATGGTGATTTATCACTGTCCAGAAACTGCTCATTCGCCCGGCCAAGAGCTTCGGCCATCACCTTGGCTTTGGCATTACCCGTCTTCTCAGCTAAAAACTCCAGCGATTCAGCCAAAGCCAAAAACTCACCGAGCGAATCCCATCTCAAATGGTTTTCCTGATTAAACTGCTGCACATGTTTCGGTGCCGAGCCGCCAGCGCCGGTCTCGAACAAGCCGCCGCCATTCATCAATGGCACAATGGACAACATTTTTGCGCTGGTGCCAAGTTCAAGAATGGGAAACAAATCGGTGTTGTAATCACGCAACACATTGCCAGTAACCGAAATCGTATCTTCGCCGTCCCGCATGCGCTGCAGAGTCAGCTTGGCAGCATCGGCCACATCCATGATACGAATATCCAGACCTTCGCTATCGTGTTCGGGCAAATACTGTTTCACCTTCTCAATCAACTGGGCATCGTGTGCGCGCTCTTTATCGAGCCAGAAAATGGTCGGCAAAGCAGTAGCGCGTGCCCGACGAACCGCCAGCTTCACCCAATCTCGAATCGGTGCATCCTTAGCCTGACAGCCACGCCAGATATCGCCTGCTTCCACACTGTGCTGATGGATAATATGACCCTCTGCATCCACGATACGGATAATACCATTGCCCTGCGCTTCAAAGGTCTTGTCATGCGAGCCGTATTCTTCCGCCTTTTGTGCCATCAAACCAACATTGGGTACAGTGCCCATCGTCGCCGGATCAAATGCACCATGTGCAATGCAATTATCAATCGCAGCCTGATACGGGCTGGCATAACTATGATCGGGAATCACAAACTTGGTATCGTGCTGCTTACCATCCGCTCCCCACATTTGCCCGGATGCGCGAATCGCCGCAGGCATGGAAGCATCAACAATAACATCGCTGGGCACATGCAGATTGGTGATACCCTTATCGGAATCAACCATGGCAATGTCCGGTCGTTTGGCATACACAGCCTGAATATCCGCCTCGATTTCAGTTCGCTGCTCTGCTGGAAGAGCCTGAATTTTGGCGTAAAGATCGCCGAGCCCGTTATTGGCATCCACCCCGATTTCAGCCAACACTGCCCCGTGCTTTTCAAACACATCCTGATAAAACACCGATACCGCATGGCCGAATATCTTGGGATCAGAGACTTTCATCATGGTTGCTTTCATGTGCAGGGAAAACAACACCCCCTGCTCTTTTGCATCATCAATTTGCTCTTCCAGAAATTTACGCAAGGCACGGCGACTCATAAATGTAGCATCGATAATTTCACCGGCCAACAACGGCAAGCTTTCTTTCAACACGGTAATACGATCATTCTGATCAACAAACTCGATGCGTGCTTCTGTCGCGTCCAGCATGGTGGTGGATTTCTCGTTGGCATAAAAATCACCAGTGTTCATGCTGGCCACATGCGATTTGGATGCATGATCCCAAGCCCCCATGCTGTGCGGATGCTTTTTGGCATAGTTTTTCACCGCCACGGCCGCACGGCGATCGGAGTTGCCCTCCCTTAATACGGGGTTCACCGCACTGCCCAGTATTTTTGCATAACGGGCTTTAATATCGCTCTCTATCGCATCGCTTGGGTTCTCAGGGTAATCCGGTAAGGCATAGCCTTTTGCTTGCAACTCTTTGATGCTTGCAACGAGTTGCGGAATAGAGGCGCTGATATTGGGCAGTTTAATAATATTGGCTTCCGGGCGCTTGGCCAGCGCACCAAGCTCAGCCAAATCATCGTTTTGCTGCTGATCATCGTCCAGAAAATCAGCAAAAGCCGCAATAATTCTACCCGGCAATGAAATATCGCTGGTGACAATACGAATGCCCGAAGTGGCCGTGAAGGCCTGCACAATCGGTAAAAAAGAATATGTCGCCAAGGCTGGAGCTTCATCTGTTTTGGTATAAATAATGCTTGAAATAGTCATGCTTTTCCCTCTTTTCCTTGCCTGCTAATAATCTAAAACAGCCCTCTCGGGCACAAAACACTTCATTCACGCTGGATCACTACTGCCCATGCACACAATCGCACATCCATCCGCGCGACACATTAACCGTTTGATAACAAGCAATCCAACCTCGAAACACAACGCACCATGCCAAAAGCACGATATGACTATAATCATTCAACACAATCGCTCCATTCCCTGCTCTGCCTGTAAAATCTAAAATCAGCAAATTGATAAGAAAATATTCATGTCTGAGGCTGATTCAAGTCAAACACCTGTTTTTAGGACACCGCTATCCCTGCACAGTTAACAAGCGTTTCAATTTTCAGCTTAT
>CAZKHV010000124.1:0-4155 GCA_964552605.1 uncultured Zetaproteobacteria bacterium
TGTAATCAATCCGTTGTAATCAATCTATTCCAATCAAACCGATGCAATCAAGGCACGACTGCTAAAATCATCATAACGAGCATCCATAAAATACAAGCCGTGCGCTGGTGCAGTGGCCGCACCCAAGCTGCGATCTTTGCCTGCCAAGAGTCGAGAAAAAGCTTCAGGATTTGATTTTCCACGTCCGACTTCAACGAGATTACCGACCAGATTACGCACCATGTGATACAGAAATGCATCGGCTGCAACGTCAATAGAAATGCAATAATCATGCTGTTCAATCGACAACGTATGTATGCAGCGGGTCGCACTCGATGCCTGACAACCGGCCGCCCTCAAGGCGCTAAAATCATGTTTCCCCATACAATGCAGGGCTGCCTCCCGCATTGATACAATATCCAAGGCTCTCGGCATCCACCAATGCTGCCAGCGCTGCAATGCGGAGGCTGTATTGCGATTCCATATTTGATAACGGTACGCTCGTGCCCGACAATCAAACCGGGCATGAAAATCAGCCGCCACTGCCCGCACCCCCACCACCCGAATTTGATCGGGTAAAAAGCTATTGCAGCCATGCACATAGGCCAGATGCGAACGCTGCCAGCGCGATGCACTCACATCAGCATGCACCAGCATCGCGGCGGCATGCACACCTGCATCGGTACGCCCTGCAGCAGTGGCGGACACACAGCGTCCTTCAATACGCTGCAACGCATCCTGCAGTGTTGCCTGCACCGAGGAAGCATTATTCTGTTGCTGCCAGCCATGAAAAGGACGGCCATCAAATTCCACCACCATGGCAATGCGCTGCATATCTGACTCGTTCATCGTTGCACCTTCCAATTCCTCACCGTACGACTGCGATTCATCTATCCTCACAGCCATGGTTGTAAAAACGCCGCACAGCCCAACACCGCCAGTATGAGCGATGCAATACAATAGTGCCGAGATGTACTTCCTTCAGACTCGATCACACTAAATAACGGCTGCTTCGGCCAGCGCAACCATAACATAGCCGCATGATCGGATGCATCCGCCAAACTCTGTTGAAATGCCGCCAGCAATAGCAGAACACAGCGTTTCAAATCCCTGCGCAACCGAAACTGCAAACGCAAATCAGCCAACACTATCGTAATATTTATTTTCATCGAATTCATCATCCAGACATAAACCGCCAAGCGTTGCCCCAAAGCCGGTATAACAAGGATATAAGACAGCCACTCCGCTCGTTTTAACAATCGAAACATCAACATCGCCACAAAAAAAACCGCACTGAGATGCAAACTCAATCGAATGCCCTGCATTAAACCTTCTCTGCTAATAGGGACAAACCATTCCGGAATCAGCAATTGACCGGGCGACAACAAAGCATGCAAGACTAAAATAGGAACAAGAAACCAACGCATCAAACGCAATAATCGAATGCTTGTCAGCCAGTGGCCATCCAACAGGCGCATCAAACTTGCTGAGATCAACATCAAGAACACATAGCCGAACATGGATGCTGTCATCATCGATGAAAACAACAATCCCGATGCAAACAACAATCTGGAGGCTGGATGACTGCCATATAGTGCCAACGAACTCATAAACAGCTCTTCATACTATTGATGTGATTTTCGCTAGCACTGTCGCCACATAGCGCTGGCTTTGGCAGTCCGGCCCGGCAAGCACATCAGCTTTTCTTTGTATCGTCCTCATCATCGTCATCGCCAAACTCATCCAGCAAACGACCCAACACCTGAGTCGCGCCTGGATCGGCATGATCCTGCCCCTGCAGGGCATCATCATCGATAAACTCACCCAACAAGGTATTGAGCTCTTGAGTCGCACCATGATCCAATTCCAAATCGCTCTCGCTCGCCTCGTTGGCTTGCGGCGTTGCAACATCGGCAGGCTCTAGAAACGATAAACCATCATCGTCATCTGAAAATTCAGCCAATAAACTATCCAACTCTTGTGTCGCACCATAATTAGCATCTACTGCAATGCCTGCACCATCATCGGATTCCAACTCGGTTGAAGCCTTGGCCTGTTCCATGACAAGCGGATCAAAATCAACCTTTGCATCCGGAAAGCTCAGATCATCATCACTCGAAAACTCATTCAGCAAGCTATCCAAATGCTGTGTTGCACCCGCTTCAACGTTATCGCCATCCGCAACACTATCCTCAGCAATCAAGTGCGATAAATCATCACCGACATCATCCTGCTCGGTAAATTCAGACAACAAACCATCCAAGTCGTCTTTTTCCTCATTCGACAAGCCAGAATCGATCCCTAGTTCGCTCGTGTTTTCAGCGCCTGCAAACTCACCCAATAATGCATCCAATTGCTGCGTTGCAGCACTGGTGCTTAAGAGTCCGGGCGTTTCGATTTCAGCATTGAGATCGAATCGCCCTGAAGCGACAGCAATGGTTTCGATTTCGCTTTGATCGTCCGCTTGATTGTCGCTTCGATCATCAGTTCGATCACTCACCTGCTCATCAGACGGGCTAGCTGATGCCGGACTATCAAAAGACGGATCACTTAACCAATCCAGATCATCCGATATTGCCAAATCACTGCCTTGATCAGGCATGGCATCAGCATTATCAGCCTGCTCTTCAAGTTTCACATTCAAGCCGGCCAAATCAAAATCAAGAGCATCGATTTCTGCATCATCAATCGCCATCGTGACCGGTGCAATGGTATCAACACCATCAACCATCGGCAGTTCTGATGGAACCGATGGCTCGGGAGCTGCATCAACATCACCACCAAAAGCTTCAACCGATGCCTTATATTGATCCAACGCCGTTGCACCAAGCGCAAGCGTTGCTGCAGCAAGTGCGGCAGAAAAAGCCTGTTTATCCTGTCGACCATGCAATATTTCGGCTTTTTTAAGATGCGCTTCGGCATGTTCAGCATTCAAACGCAACGCCATATCCAATTGCTGCAATGCCTCTTCATCCATGCCATAACGAATATAAACATCCGCTTCGGACACATAATCCACATTCGGATCCAGTTCCTGTTTGGCATCAACATCAAAAGGCTCAAGTTCAGCCGTATCGGTATCACTGAGTTCATCGGTAAACGCAGCCATGGCATCAAATGTGCCCGTTGCCTTGGCTAGAGAAACCTCTTGATCATCCGTTTCAATAGCATCGATTTCTTTCTCAACGGCCTCTTCCAAATGATCCACATTGGGCTCGGATGCAGCAACGACCGGATGCTCTGCTTCACGATCGAAGGCTAGTGCTTGTTCCGTTGAGGATGGATGCACCGGCTCTTTGCGCATCAACATGGCAATCACACCGAGCATAACAATTAACAGGCTCAGCAATAACCATGTCACCCAGTCCAGACTTTCAGGCTTGGCAGTTGCAGGCTGATCGGCCTGTTTTTCCAGTTCGGCCTGCAAACGTGTTAACAACAATTCCAGTTTCGCTACGCGTGCATTCGATGCCGCCGTCGCGCCCTCATCTACTTTTGCATTGAGTGCATCAACGCTGCTCTTATTGGCAATCAGCTGCTGCTGAAGTTGTTCATTCTTTTGCTGCAAGGCCAACAACAACTGATTGGTTTCAGTCTGTGCCTGCATCATACTTTCAAACTCTTGGGAAACAGCGGCTGGTGCAACAGAAGCTTTCGCCACGTCCACAGCAACCGGTTCAGCATTTGCTGCTGGCTTTGTTTTTTCTGGCTCCAGCATTTTTTCCGGTTTCAACAAATCCTGTATGACCGGAGAAGCAATTGCATTGTTCACATCGCTCTGGACACTTTTTTGCGTATCAGCTGGTGAGTCAATCTTACCTTCAGCCCGCTCGCCCACACTCACCCGTGGACTATATCGTTTGCGCTGAACCTCGGCTTCAACTGCATAACGCGGTTCATTCTTCCATGCTTTTCTATGCTCAAGGCTGATTCGATAGGCTTCAGACTTGCTATGTTTTTCGACTTCTTCAGCGCTGGGAACCTGCAAAAAAGAATTCGCCTTGATCAAGTTCAAATTATCCTGATTAAAACTCGTTTTATTTTTCTCGAACAACGCAACCATGATCTGACTGGTACTATAGCGTTGATCAACACGCAGTCGCTGCGCCACAACAGAAAGACTATCGCCTCGCACAATCGGTCCGTATTTTTCTGTCCGGGCCCAGCCTTGATAAA
>CAZKHV010000125.1:0-4146 GCA_964552605.1 uncultured Zetaproteobacteria bacterium
CGGATATTGGCTTGATGGGGCACCAGCCAATCAATATCGCTGTCGTTCAACTCATGTTTGGCGAGAATTTCGGTGACTACGCCGCCGAGCTTGCTTACCGCAACACGAAAGACTTCATTGCCCTTCATTTCAACTGCAGCTGTACCGGCTGAATCAATGGAAAAGTCAGCGGCAGCATGGTGCAATGCTGCTTGATGTGGAGTGGATTGATGCAGGGCTGGATGATGCAGAGCGGGGCTGGATGGCTGGTGCGGATGTTCGGCCTTCAATAAATCGCGATACGAGCCGTCGGCATGCAGGATGGAGCCGATTAAACCATTCTCAGCCGTACTATCGCGCGCTTCCAGCACCACCGCACCTGCGCCATCGCCGAATAAAATGCATGTGCCGCGATCTGTCCAGTCAACAATGCGGGACATTGCTTCCGCACCGACAATAACCACGCGTTTGAACATGCCACCACGCATCATACCTTCGAGTTGTGCCAAGCCATAGACAAAGCCGGAGCATACCGCCTGAATATCCCAGGCCGGGAAGTCTTTACCACCGAGCTTGGCTTGCACAATGGTTGCTGTGGATGGGAAAATCATATCGGGCGTGGTTGTGGCTACGACCAGTGCATCAATATCATTGATATTTAATCCGGCATCAGCCAGAGCCGCTTTGACCGCTTCAGCAGCCATGTCGGAAGTCATTTGATCTTCAGCAATGATGTGACGTTGATGAATACCGGTGCGCTCGGATATCCATTGATCGGTAGTGTCGATCATTTTTTCAAGATCTGCGTTGGTCAGAACGCGCTGCGGTAAATAGCCGCCAATGCCAGTGATGTGAACGGATGCTGTACTCATGATTACACCTGCTCCTGTACGGATTCGGAAATACGGTCGGTTAAGTTTTCGCTGACTTCGCGACAAGCCACAGCAATAGCGCTGACAAAACTTTCGGCATCCGCGCCACCATGGCTTTTTACGACAATGCCATTCAAGCCCAATAATGGAGCACCATTGTATTTGCCCGGATTGACCTTGTCTTTAAAGCGCTTAAGGGCACGACGTGAAATTAATGCGCCGAGCTTAGAAAAAATACCGGAAGTGAGCTCCTGTTTCATGCTGTTGGCCAGAAAGCGGGCCGTACCTTCCATGGTTTTTAGGGCGACATTGCCGACAAATCCATCGCAAACCACCACATCGACATCATTGCCAAACAAATCCGTACCTTCAACATTGCCGATATAATTGAGCTCGGTCTCAGCCAGCTTCGTGGAAGTTAATTTGATAACATCTGTGCCTTTAATATCTTCGGAGCCAATATTGAGCAGCCCAATGCGCGGGCGTTCAATGCCTTCGGCAGCTTGCAGATAGCAGCTGCCCATAATGGCGAATTGTACCAGATGATCGGATGTACATTCCGAATTCGCACCGGCATCGAGCATGAGCGTGCGGCCATTATCGACGGCTGGAATCATGGAGGCGATAGCTGGACGATCAATGCCGGGCACCATGCGCAGGATCAATTTGGAGATTGCCATCAATGCACCGGTATTGCCGGCGCTGACCAATGCATCCCATTCACCATCACGCACCAAGCGTGCGCCAACATGAATGGATGAGTCTTTTTTGCGTCGCAAAGCATGCGATGGTGAATCGCACATTTCGATGATATCCGTAGCTGGGATCAGATTGATCTGATCTTCAAGGCCGTGCTGCTCGAGCAAGGGTCGAATGATCTCTTCCTGACCGATAATGCCAAATGTAATCGTGGCTGAAAACTGGCGTGTAAATGTTTTTGTCAGCGCTATTGTAAGCGCTTCAATCACCATGTTTGGCGCAGCATCTCCACCATGCCCGTCGACCAACAAACGAATATCGCTTTTGGGCAAGGCGGCTGTGTCGGAATCGATGTCAGCTTCAGCCAAGGTAATGGTCTTTTACAGCCTGATCAGCCTTCAGCAGAAGGTTTTACTTCACGGCCTTTGTAGGTGCCGCAATGCGGGCAGGCGTGGTGTGGACGCATCATTTCACTACATTCCGGGCATTCGGACATGCCTGCTGGAACGATTGCATGATGCGAACGACGCATTTTACGTTTGGATACACTGGTTTTTCTCTTTGGTACTGCCATCTTACTCTCCTGCAAGGTTGATCCCGTGGATCGACCTTAAAAACTATAGTTTACCTTGATCCTGTGACGTTCATCCTGCTGGAAGCATCGTTCAGGTTCAAATATTTTATCTCTTGCCTGGATTCAATCGTCGAGATTCAGCTATCGAGATTCAATCCGCGCAATGCTGCGAAGGGATTGTCGCTGTCATCTTGCTTGCACTGACAGTCATCAATATTCAAATTTATACCGCAACCCTGACACAGCCCCAAACATGTTTCACTGCAAATCACATCATTCCAGGCCAGCCATACATCTTCACGCAATACATCAATCAAATTAAGCTCGCCCGGATGTTCTATATACTCACCGGAGTATTCATCATCTTCAGCCTTATTGGTATTCGCACCATGCTTTGCAATAAACTGAAATACACGCTCAGTTCTACCGTTCTGTGCACAATCAAATTCAGCATTGCAACGACTGCATTCACGCTTCAAGGAGGCCTGCCATGCGCCACTTAAATAGAATGTTTTATCCACGCGCTGCAATGATACCTGCCAGTGAATATCTTCATTCAATCCCGGCAAAACATTGACCTGCCCACATTGCTCATCTTGCAGTAAAGCCTTGGATACATCCTCATCCCAGCTTCGACCCGTGGATGAAAGGTTCTGCAATGTCACTAACCAGTGTCGCTGCATATTTCCTCCAGAGCATTTTCAAGCAGGCGCGCATTATCATGAAAGTGTTTAACGGGTCAAGTTTCGTTTGATGCGCTGAATACTCCATCGGCTACAATCATTTTGTTGCATGAGCGTTTGAACTGGACAGAAGTCATCAACTTGTCGTATAATGTATTGGTTAAACAGATCACCGATAGGAGGCTGATATGTTTCTTAGAAATTTAGATAATGGAGACCTTGCTCAAGTTGTCGAACTGACAGAACTCACCGATCCAAATTCATCTAGCGTTACCATACGCTACCAGGCAGGGGAAGAAGAGGGCGACCCTGTTCGTGTTGAAAAAACAGGGTTAACATTTGCCTCGGGTGAAGTGTTACCCAAATGCTGGCGGGATGCACACTATCGCGTCAGCTTTTAATCCAAGAACCGAATGGCTCTTGAGTTAAAACTCGCCGAGAGGGGTTTGCCAACCCCTCTCCAATGAGTTGTGCCTACAAACGATTGAGCAAGTAGTGATGAAAGCAATGGTAATTCTAATTTAATCGCTACTGCTAAGACTAACAGTGATCTGCCCGCGAACCGGATCGGTTGAATCAAGCACCACATCGAGTTGATCGCCCAGATGATAAGCATGACCACTGCGTTTGGATGCCAGACTATGGCCTGTTTCATCGAGCACAAACGTGCCGGGCAATGCATCGACATCCAATGAGCCCTCGGCCATGGTGCTTTCCAGTTCGAAGAAAATGCGCCGCTTGGTTAAGCCTGAAATGCGTGCCGACATGGTTTTTCCCACATCTTTAGCATGAAACAGCGCCGCCAGCATGGCTTGGGTATCCCATTCGGCGCGTTGTTGTTTGCGTTCCTGTGTCGATGTTTGTACACCGATTTCAGCCAAGGTGCTTTCATGTTGTGCTTTGTTCGGATCCTGACCGGAGATCAAAGCCTTTAAACGACGGTGTACAATCAAATCGGCATAACGTCGAATCGGACTGGTGAAATGGGCATAACATTCATACGCCAAGCCAAAATGGCCCTCATTGTTGGGGGTGTATTGCGCCCGTTGCATGGAACGCAAGACTAGCCGGTGCAGGACATGCGCAAAGGGTTTGCCTTCGGATTTCGATAATACCTGCTGCACAGCACCCGGTTTGACATGGGCATCGCTATCCTTGGCTTTGGGCAAACAGACAAACAGACCAAAGGGTGCCAAAAATTCATTCAGCTTTTCAATGGCTTCACGTTCCGGTGCAGGATGCACACGATACAGCAGCGCACAATCGCGGCTTTCCATGTATTCTGCTACCGCCGTATTGGCCGCCAACATCATTTCTTCAATCAGGCGGTGGGCGATAT
>CAZKHV010000126.1:0-4114 GCA_964552605.1 uncultured Zetaproteobacteria bacterium
GAGCCAGTGAAATCGCCTTTTTATTGTTCATCGGCATGATCATTTTTGAACGGCGTAATTTGTCATAAAAAAACATTGAGACCGCATCAATGGGCTGATAAATCCGCCAATGACCACCTCGGTCTGGCATCCCAATCATCGGAAACCGATACAGCGCTGCGCACATTCTGAAAGGCAGCATAGGCAATCATCGCCGCATTATCGGTACAATGTTGCGGCTGCGGCAGGAACACATCGATGCCTTTATCTGCAGCCAGCTTGGCCAATAACGAACGCAGATTTTTATTCGCCGCCACACCACCGGCAATCACCAAACGTGGTGCATCCATCTGCACACAGGCGCGAATAGATTTTTTCACCAGCACCTCGCAAATCGCCGACTCCACACCGGCAGCCATATCGCGCCGATCAGCAGCATCCATGCAACTCACTCCACCAACACCTTTAACTGCGTACATCACGGCTGTTTTCAAACCGGAGAAACTAAAATTCAAATTATCACGATTGAGCATCGGACGCGGTAACTTAAAACGCTTGGCATCGCCCCCTTCGGCCAGCACTGCAATCTCCGGCCCGCCCGGATAAGGTAAACCCAGCAACCGTGCCGACTTATCAAAACATTCCCCTGCCGCATCATCGAGGGTCTGACCGATCACTTCATAACAAGCAATCGCTTTGACATGCACCAACAGGGTATGGCCACCGGAAACCAATAAGGTAATAAACGGGAAGGCGGGCAATGCTCCAGCCAAGCCGGGAGCCAGCAAATGCCCTTCCATGTGATGAATCGGAATCACCGGCACATTGTTCACCAGGCCTGCCGCACGCGCATACGATGTACCCACCAACAACGCCCCCATCAAGCCGGGGCCTGCGGTAACTGCGATGTGATCAATCTGCGACCAATTCAGCGATGCGCTCTTTAACACTGCATCCACCATCGGCGGCAAAGCTTTCAAATGCTCACGCGAAGCCACTTCCGGCACCACACCACCAAAACGCGCATGCGTTTCAATCTGCGAAGCGATCTGTTCGGCAATAATCGAACCCTTACCGCTGAGCGGATCACCATCATAAATTGCCACCGCCGTTTCATCACACGATGATTCAATGCCTAAAATAATCATTTCTTCACCTTATACTTTTTCTCACCGGATGAAACCACCGATGGATGCAGATCAACACAGATATGAATGAATTTCATTGGCCTTCAGCAAAACCACCGCCACCCGGTGTTTCAATGCGAATGATATCACCGGCTTTAAGTTGCCATGATCCCTTTGCCGGCAAATCCTGCCACACAGCATTTCTGCATAAACGGTTGCGCCCCATGCTAGCTGCTTCTCCACCCTGTAATCCATACGGTGCACTTTCTCGTCGTTCGGTCAGCAGGGATAGATGGCAGTCACTCCGAATCAGCCATTCCCGTATCACCCCATCCCCGCCTCGAAATAGCCCATCACCACCGGAACCTCTGCGCACAGCATATTCACGCACCTGCAACGGATAATGCATTTCCAGCACTTCAATGGATGAGTTTTTCGTGTTGGTCATGTGGCACTGCACTGCCGACAGACCATCACCTGTAGCATGCGCACCCATCCCTCCAGCCAATGTTTCATAATACAGCCAGGCATGCTTACTGCCATCACGACCTGCGCCATGACGATCTTCTCCATGACGATCCTCATCATGTCTATCACTGCCATGCCTGTCCCCACCAAAAATAACATTGTTCATCGTCCCCTGCGCCGCTGCAGGGATACGATCAGGAATCGCCTTGGCCAAAGCCCCCAGCACCACATCCACAATGCGCTGGCTGGTTTCCACATTGCCTGCCGCCACCGGCGCACCAGCTGCCGCACGCAACATGCACCCCTCCGGCACCAGAATCGTAATCGCCTGAAATACCGCCGCAGTCTGTGGGGTATACTTGGGCATCAAACAGCGAAACACATACAAGACACTGGCCGCAGTCACCGCCATCGGGCAATTCACCGGCCCACGCGCTGTTGCCGCTGTACCGCTAAAATCCACCGTCGCCAAATCACCTGCAATACGAATAGATACCCGAATCACTAAATGCTGCGTACCGCAGCCATCATCCTCCAAGGCATCCTCAAAAACATAAACACCATCCGGTATCGCGGCGATTGCATTGCGCCCATACACTGCCGACACATCCATCAAAGCACGGACTTGCTCATCCAGATGATTCAGAGAAAACTCAGCCAAGCGCAAAACACCCACTGCACAAGCCGCTTTCTGAGCCGACAAATCACCCAATCTCTCCGCACTGGCTCGCACCTGTGCATGAAAGCGATTCGGCAATGTCACCTGTTCTACCCCCGCCTCAAACCAATAACAGGGCGCAATAATCAAGCCCTCATCCTGCAAACGTGTTTCCACTCCCATCGAGCCCGGCACTCTGCCGCCGATATCCGCATGATGGGCACGAGTAGCCGCAAAGCCGAACAACATATCTTCACCAGCATCATTGGCCAGAAACACCGGCATCACCAGCGTAACATCCGGCAAATGTGTACCACCCAAGGCCGGATCATTGAACACCACCACATCACCAGCCTGCCACTCAAAACGGCAGACCACATCGGCCATGGCATAAGCCATCGAGCCCAGATGCACTGGAATATGGGCAGCCTGCGCAATCAATTGGCCAGTTCGATCAAACAAGGCACAGGAAAAATCTTCACGGTCACGGATATTGGGCGAAATAGCACTGCGCTTTAATACCGCTCCCATCTCCTCGCACAGGGCGGATAAACGATGCGCAAACAGACTGATCTGCACGCTTTTGACAAGCCGACCAGCTGATTCAGAACTCATCCCTCCTCCCTCTCCAAGAGCAAATGACCATGCAAGGATTGCGACATCTGCCAGCCTGCGGCCAACCATAGTGTCGCAGTATCTTCCAGCACCAGAGCAGGCCCGTGATATACCATACCTGAGATCAAATCCGTACGCTGATAATGCGCTGCCTGCAGCATAGCCTCCACCCCATAAACATCGTGATACACAGGTATAGCTGGCTGATCAATAACGCCATCAAGACTCGGTAACACAAGCGCTTCCCGTTCGACCACCGCAGTCAAACGCGCTGTCATGATTTCAATCGGTCGACTCAGTTGATGGCCATAGAGCTGCACATGCTCCTGTTCAAAACGGTATGCCAAAACGGACACATCGATCGCTTGCTCGTTCAGCCCCTCGCAAGCAATGCTCAAATGAAAGCCTTGCCCCACATAACGCACATCAACATGCGCCTCGAAACGCAGCTCTAATCCCTGCATCTGCTGTGCCGCTTCCGCTTTCATCTCGCTAAACAACTGGCCTAAGCCAGCTGCCGTCGTGCTATCATCCAAGCCAAAGCGCCGACTGCGGGAGAATTCACTCTGCTGTTTGCCCAGCAACATACCGAGCGCTGAAAATGCACCACTGCCCAGCGGCACAATCACCTTGGACATCGACAGTTTTTCAGCCAGAGCGCAGGCGTGTAAACCGCCCGCCCCACCAAAACAAAACAGCGAAAAATCAGCCGGATCATGGCCCCGCTGTACCGATACCAAACGCAACGCGCCAGCCATATGTTGTTCGGCCAGCTCCACAATAGCTTGGGCGGCCTGTTCAGCTGTCATGCCCAAGCTCTCCCCATAAGATAAACAGGCTCTGCGAGCCGCTGCCACATCCAAACCCATGCAACCGGCCAAACGTGCATCGGCCGGTATGCGTCCCAACACAATATTCGCATCGGTCACCGTTGCTTGAATACCACCTAGCCCATAACACGCCGGCCCGGGCTTTGCTCCGGCAGATTCAGGACCAACCTGCGGCAAGCCCGCCTCATCCAACCAGGCTAATGAGCCACCGCCGGCTCCAATGGTGTGAATATCCAACATCGGCAGCGATACCGGCATACCGGCAATCGATCCCTCAATCGTTTTGCGTGCTCGCCCTTGAATCAAGGCCACATCGGTACTGGTGCCTCCCATATCAAAGGTCAGCAAATTCCGCTCGCCGACCTGCTGCCCAATCTGATGCCCAATCTGCTCTGCTGCCACTAAACCACCGGCAGGGCCGGACAACACCAGGCGCA